>NZ_JARANW010000025.1:0-51636 GCF_029889825.1 Halomonas sp. 11-S5 | reverse complement strand
TCGGTCGGCGAGCTGACCGTCGGGCTGACGGAGTACTTTCCGTTCTACAACGCGGAGCGGCCCCACCAGTCCCTGGGGTACCGGACACCCGACGAGGTCTACCTGAGCGGCCTGGGTGGCGGGGCATCCATACCCGATCACTTCGGGGGCCGAAGGACGACATCGCAGAACGAAGAAACAGGGCAGCGCTGTGCAGCTGCGAACATGGCCGAGGTATTAGCTTAAACTCAGGCAAATTCTGTCTTGACCGTGGGGTCCACTTTAATCCGTCATTCGCTGGCCAGCTAGCTGCGCACCCTAGTGCTGCAGCGCGCCGGGGCCTGGAACGACCTCAGCAGTATCGATACACTGCGCCATTACCCGCTCTGCCAATTGGCTTGAAGCTATGCTCCTGGGGGGCCCTATGCGTCAACGTAGTTGTCACCCAAACGAATTGAGAGGTGATCAACGTGCGTTACCCCGCAGAGCGTAAGGAAGCCATCCTCAAGAAGATGGCACCGCCCATGAGCATGACCATCCCCGAACTGGCCGAACAGGAAGGCATCACAGCGACAAACCTCTACAATTGGCGGAAACAGGCCAGAGCACGAGGACAGGTTTTGCCATCACGTTCCACCAAACCCGACCAGTGGACCAGCCAGGAGAAGTTCCAGATCGTCCTGGAAACGGCCCCGATGAACGAGGCCGAATTCAGCGCCTACTGCCGTGAGCGCGGGCTCTACCCCGAGCAGGTGGAGGCCTGGCGGAATACCTGCATGAACGCCAACGCGGATGTCGCTGAGCAGACCAAGCAGCAGCGCCAGGCGCACAAGGAAGAGCAGAAGCGGCTCCGCAAGCTGGAGCGTGAGCTTCGCCGCAAAGACAAGGCGCTCGCCGAGACGGCGGCACTGCTGACGCTGTCAAAAAAGGCAGAGGCGATCTGGGGCACGACCAACGACGAGGACGACTGACCAGCCTCCCGGATCGCCAGCGCATCGTGACCCTGGTGCAAGACGCCCAGCGTGACGGTGCTCGGCTGGCCAAGGCCTGTCAGGTGATGGGTATCCATGTGCGGACCTACTACCGCTGGGTCGCGGAGGGCGAGGTGACGGCTGACCGCCGTCCCGATGCCGACCGCCCGGAGCCGGCCAACAAGCTGTCGCCCGAGGAGCGAGAGGCTGTTCTGGCGCTGTGCAACGCCCCGGAATACCGTAGCCGCCCTCCGGCCTTCATCGTGGCCGATCAGGCGGACAAGGGCCGCTACCTGGCCTCTGAGTCGACGATGTACCGCGTGCTTCATGAAGTCGACCAGCAACACCACCGGGGCCGACAGCAGGCCCCGCAGCGCAAGCGCTCGCCGACGACGCACCAAGCCACCGCCCCAAACCGGCTTTGGTGCTGGGATATAAGCTGGTGTGTGCCTCGACCCTGAAGGCAGCAGGAAGTAGCTGAATGGGCACGAGCATGACTGGAATACCTTCATGTCGAGCAGGATGCTCCTAGTGAGGGGCTGCCCTCTGCTGTGAGAGGGCATGAGCCGAAGCGGCAGTGACCTGCTGTGCACTGGCAGGGTGATGTAACCCGTGGGAAACGGGGTGTGAGGCGAAGCCGTTACGCCAAGATGCACCTCTAGGCTAAGTATGGAAAGGTTGAGGAACACGAACCGATTAATCCGCGTCTGTGGGCTGAACGTATCGCCACCTCCTACACGGCTTATTGGAGGTGTGTACCCCAGGAGTGAGTACAGGTATGGCTCACCCCTGCTGCAGGCTACGAACAGCCAAATCGTTGCCAACAGAGGTATGGACAGTGCGCAGCTAATCCGTACCGGGTGCACCAACTTGCAGCATGCAAGGGTAAAGATTGCGATCGGCAACCTCCTCCATACGCTTGAGTCCAGCATGTAAACGAGGGAAGGCTTGTAGGGGATGGTAAGGGAGTGCGACCCCGATGCCCGACAAGCTGGCGGAGCCTCCGTAGTAGTCCGAGGTGGGGAAAGCCTACCACATGGCGAAGGGAGGCAGTTCAAGTGGCTTGTTCCACTAATTACCTGACCGAGAGAGGTGAAGACCTTTGAAAATCAGGGAAATGCAGAGCAAGCTAGCAGATGCAATGGCTATGAGTCACGCTTGAATGGAGAGCCGTATGCGCTGAGAGGTGCACGTACGGTTCGGAGAGGAGAGGCAGGGAGATAGTTCGACTACGCCCTGCCTCTTACTCTACTGCCGGGCCCAGCACGCGGTACCTGGTGGTACCTGTATCTGATCATGGATGTCTTCAGCCGCAAGATCGTTGGGCACGAGGTCTACGAAACCGAAACGGGAGAGCTGGCGGCCGAGCTGATCCAGAAGGCCTGCTGGCGAGAGCACCTCACCGATCGTCACAAGCCCTTGATTCTGCACTCAGATAACGGCAGCCCGATGAAGGCGGCGACCTTCCTGGAGAAGCTCTACGATCTGGGCATCACCCCGTCGTACAGTCGGCCAAGGGTCAGCAACGACAATGCCTTCGCCGAGTCGGCCTTCAAGACGCTGAAGTACCGGCCGGGCTTTCCCGTCGACGGCTTCGCGACACTTACCGAAGCCCAGGAGTGGGTCCAGCAATTCACCGAGTGGTACAACCACGAGCACCGGCACAGCGCCCTTCGCTACGTCACGCCGAGCCAGCGTCATAACGGCGAGGCCAAAGGCATCCTGGCGCAGCGCCGGGAGGTTTTCGAGGCGGCGAAGCAACGTCACCCGGAGCGCTGGTCGGGGGACATCCGGAAACTCAGCCTGCCAGAGGTAGTGCACCTGAATCCCGAGAGGGACCCGGTGCTACAGGCAGCAGGGTTTTAAAGAGCCAGAACCATTTCATATGCCAACTATGTTGACAGGCTCCGGGGGACGCCACTGGCACATGATTTGGCCGGCGGTCTCAGGTTCCAAGCGCAACACTATTGCACCCGCCTCATTCATAAGGGTGCCGAACGAGGGTGTTGAACCGAATGATTGCTGGCATTGAACCACGTCAACGTCGTTCACCGCTTGGTAGCCGGATAATCTATACCCGAATCGACTTTCATCCAGCCTTTTCATAACTAATAAAAGTCGAAGTCTGGTGCCGGCGCAGCCGTGCCAGCCGACCTCCCTTGTGTCCGCCTTGTCTGTGTGGATCGTGGTGACGCCCGGGATCAGACCAGGGCCGTCAGCCGAGGCAGCCCCTTCAGCAAGGTGGGCCACCATTTGTCGGCCGCATCGCCGAGTTGCACGATAATCCGACGGGCATACACTGTCAGCGTCGCCGCCACCTTAAGCACTTCCTCGCTCATCCGCATCAGGCTCCACTCGTGGTGCGTCCGGCTTTCCAGTAAGCGGCGCAAACCATGCAAAACCTGGTAGGCGTAAAGGCTCGGCAGCAGGCTCACTTCGTTGCGCTCCATCATGTCCTTGACGGTGGAGGCGCCACGATCAGTCGAGGAGAGGTGCACGTCGAGTGCCGATTTCACCTCGCCCATGTGTGCCTCGGCGCTGCCACGCTTGCGGTAGAGTGCCAGGATCTTCTCAGGCGGCCAGTCGAACTTGCCGAGATTGGTGACCAGGAAGAAGGCATGCAGCGACAGGTCGTCGGGGCGTTCCTGCACCACCAGCACCACGCGGCGCGGCGTTGGCCAAGAGCCCGCCTGGTACGTCAGGTCGTGGCACCACTCCCGAGGTTGCTCGGGCGGGCGGCCTCGAGGTCGTTTCAGGTACGGTGCCGCCAGCTTCTGGAGCCCCGAATGACTGCGCAGTCGGCCCAGGTACTCGATGCCGCGCTCTTCCAGGGCCCCCAGCGTGTCGTTGTCGGTGAAGCCCGCATCGATGCGTACCCGAGTGGCGCCGGTGCTCTCGTTGAGCCGCCGCACCAGGTGCGGGATCCAGATGTCGGCGTTCTCGGCCGGGCCGGCGTTGCCCTCGCGCAACAGGCTGCCCACCATGTCGCCGGTTTCAGCCAGCGAGGCGACCAGCGGCGAGTAGATTCGTGCACCGTAAAGACCATGAAACGTCGAGCCGCCCTGATGGCCATTGACCTCGATCGGCAAACCATCGATGTCCGATGCCACTTTCATCATTAGAGAGATCTGATATACGTGTGCAGTCAAACCTACCATCCATCGCGACACATACTTGCAAAGCCTGAGCACCCCATGTACGTAGACAGCGAGCCGGCCGGTGTCCAAGTGATTGAGCCCCGAAAGCGCAATTGTTGCAGGTGCCGACATCGTTAATAAGGCGGATTCACCCGTTAAGCCCGACTTGATAGACCCCATCACAACGAGCACGCACGCTACCGCTTAAGGGAAGCCTGCCGCGAGCAAGCGCCTTCCCTTCCGTGGGGCTTTACATGTCGCCATTCTAAGACACCGGAGCATTAAACAGATACATACCGGAGCCTGTCAACATAGATGGCACATGAAGTGTGAGTTGGCTCTTTAAAATCCAGATGCCTGCGGCACCGGATCCCGGTCGGGGTTCAGATGCACCACCTCTGGCAAGCTGAGGCCCCGGATGGCGCCCGACCAACGCTCCGGGTGACGATGCTTCGCGGCCTCAAAAACCTCTCGGCGCTGCGCCAGAACGCCCTCGGCCTCGCCCCTGTGACGCTGGACTGGAGTGACATGGCGAAGGGCGCCATGCCGGTGCTCATGGTTGTACCACTCGGTAAATTGCTGGACCCAGCCTTGTGCCTCGGCCAGGGTCGCGAAGCCATCGACGGGGAAACCCGGCCGGTACTTGAGCGTTTTGAAGGCCGACTCCGCAAAGGCATTGTCGTTGCTGACCCTTGGCCGGCTATACAACGAGGTGATGCCCAGGTCGTGCAGCTTCCTCAGGAAGGTCGCCGCCTTCATCGGGCTGCCGTTATCTGAATGCAGAATAAGGGGCTTGTGGCGAGCCGACAGGTGCTCCCGCCAGCAGGCCTTCTGGATCAGCTCGGCCGCCAGCTCTCCCGTTTCGGTTTCGTAGACCTCGTGCCCAACGATCTTGCGGCTGAAGACGGCCATGATCAGATACAGGCACCACCAGGTGCCACGCGCAGGGCCAGGTAACCAGCTGATATCCCAGCACCAAAGCCGGTTTGGCGCCGAGTCCTGGTGCGTGGGCGGCACTCGCTTACGTTGAGGGGCCTGCTGCCGGCCTCGGTGATGTTGCTGATCAACCTCATGAAGCACTCGGTACATTGTCGACTCAGAGGCGAGGTAGCGACCCTTGTCCGCCTGATCGGCCACGATGAAGGCCGGAGGGCGGCTACGGTATTCCGTGGCGTTGCAAAGCACCACAACGGCCTCTCGCTCCTCGGGAGACAGCTTGTTGGCCGGTTCCGGGCGGTCGGCATCGGGCCGGTGGTCGCGGCTCTCGGGGCGGCCGATGAACCCGGCACGCGCCAAGCCCTTGCGCCAGGTGTTGAACGCCATCGAGAACTCCGCTGGTACACCCAGCTCGAGCACCGCCGTGCTCAGCGTCCCGGACAGCGTCATAATGTTGTAGCCGATGGTCGCCGCCTTGACCTGGTCCTCGCGGGCACGGGTGGTACAGAACTCGGCCAGCGCCGCATAGTCGAGCGCCGACAGCGGCAGGGTATCGCCGAAGTGACGCTTGAGCGTGCGGATATCGGTGTCGATGCGCCGGTCGCGGCTGCTGAGCCGCCCCAGGTGCTCGCGGTGCGTGTCCAGCACGCGGCCCAGGGTCAACCGGCGCAAGGCCTGCTTCCCCGTGTGCTCGTCAGAATCAATGCCAACTTCAAGCTCCTTCGCCCAGCGCTGGGCCTGGCTCTTGGTACGGAACGACTTACTCTGGGCCGGGTGGCCCTTCTTCCGTACAATGGCCCGCCAACGCGAGCCCCGCTGCTGAAAAGTGGCCATACTGTACCAGTCCCTTCGTGTTTTTCCCCGTCAGTGGGGCGAGTGGTACAACTAGTTAGTAGGGTACACCAAGTTCGGTAAAGGGTGGGGTAAAACGGGGATTATCGGGAATAACTGATGGAGCGAAAATGGCCCAAGCCACTGAAAAAGAAGAAAAAAGCCCCGCAAATGGGGCCCGGCGATTTTCTGTTGCTCCGATGATGGATTGGACGACCCGCGACTACCGCGCGTTCGCCCGGACCCTGACCCAGCGCGCCCTGCTCTACACCGAGATGGTGACCACCGGCGCCATCCTGCACGGTAGCCCGCGCTCGCGCTTCCTTGGCCATGAGGCGGTCGAGCACCCGCTTGCCCTGCAGCTGGGCGGCAGCGACGCCGTTGAACTCGCCGAGTGCGCCGCGATCGCCGAGGCGTGGGGCTTTGATGAGGTCAACCTCAACGTCGGCTGCCCCAGCGACCGGGTGCAGAACAACCTGATCGGCGCCTGCCTGATGGGCCACCCGGGGAAGGTGGCCGCCGCCGTGCGCGCCATGCGTGAGGCGGTGTCGATCCCGGTCACGGTGAAGTGCCGCATCGGCATCGACGACCAGGACGAGGATGCCGATCTCGAGCGCTTCATCGCCACCGTGGCCGATGCCGGCTGCGATACCTTCATCGTGCATGCGCGCAAGGCGTGGCTCGAGGGGCTCTCGCCCAAGGAGAATCGCGACGTGCCGCCGCTCAACTATCCGAGGGTGCACCGCCTCAAGGCGAGCCGGCCTGAGCTGCATATCGGCATCAACGGCGGCCTGAAGACACTCGACGCCTGCCGGGAACAGCTCGAGCTCGTGGACAGCGTGATGGTCGGTCGCGAGGCCTACCAGAACCCCTGGCTGCTGGCCGGCGTCGACGAGGCCCTCTACGGCGTGCCGGGCCCGGCAGAGAGCCGCCACACGGCGGCCCGCGCGCTGCGCCCCTATATCGCCCACCGCCTCGCGGAGGGCGCCAAGCTCAACCACGTCACCCGCCACCTGCTGGGGCTCTTCCAGGGCCAGCCGGGGGGACGCAAGTTCCGCCGTCACCTCTCCGAACATGCCCATCGCGAGGGCGCGGGCCTGCCGGTCTTCGACGACGCCCTGGGCCTGGTCGCCGAGCGCGAGGCTGCCGCCGAGGTCGCCTGAGACTCAGTAAAGCGCATCGGGCGGTGGCTCAAGGCTGGAATGGAAGCTCTCCACGGCGTTCTCAGCCTCCTCGATGGCATCGAAGCGGGCGATATGGAACAGCGCCTCGCCCTCGTTGGCCAGCGGCAGCCGCCCCATGCCAATGACGATGCCGTCGGCCATCGCTCGCACCCCCTCTTCGGCGTTGCCGAAGGGGTCGGCGACCTTTCCCAGCAGATCGCCCTTGGCCACTCGGGCGCCGAGCCGCACCCGGGGGCGCAGGATGCCGTCGATGGGCGCCCGGGCCCAGCTCGAGCCGTTGGCGACCTCCGCCGCCGGGGGCGCGCGGCGGCGGCGCTCGCCGGTAAGCATGCCGAGCCGGCGCATCACTCGCAGCACGCCGCGCACGCCGGGGGTGATCGCCCACTCGTCGAAGCGCAGCGCCTCGCCGGCCTCGTAGGTCAGCACCGGGATACCCTTGTTCTGGGCGTAGTGGCGCAGGCTGCCCTCGCGCAGCTCGGCGTTGAGGATCACCGGCGCCCCGAAGGCGTTGGCCATGCGCTCGGTCTCACCCCCGGGCGTCAGCTGGGCGCGGATCTGCGGCAGGTTGGTGCGGTGGATGGCGCCGGTATGCAGGTCGATGATGTGGGTGGCGTGGTCGACGATCTGCTCGCGGAACAGCGCCGCCACTCGCCCGCCCAGCGAGCCCGACTCGCTGCCCGGGAAGCAGCGGTTGAGGTCGCGGCGGTCCGGGAGGTAGCGGCTGTGCTGCACGAAGCCGAAGACGTTGACGATCGGCACGGCGATCAGGGTGCCGCGCAGCCCCTGGAGCTGCTTCGAGCGCAGCAGGCGGCGCACGATCTCCACGCCGTTGATCTCGTCGCCGTGAATCCCGCCGCAGACCAGCAGCACCGGGCCCGACTGCCGGCCGTGCACCACTTCCACGGGAATGTAGAGCGGGGCATGGGTATAGAGGCGCGCCACCGGCACGTCGATCTGGGTACGCGAGCCTGCCGCCACGCGGGTACCGGCGAGTTCGAAGGGGGCACGGGCCATGGGCGCTCCTTGCGTCACAGAACGGTGTTTTTCGTGACTTCCTTATACGCCACTGCCGCGCCGAAAACGAGCCCGGGCGGCATGACCTGACCGGCACGTCGCTATCCATACAATGGTGTATGTAAAAGGCGAGACGACTCGCGTAGACTATGACAATCACCAGAACGCTGGAGAGCCCGCTTTCATGGCCAGACGCACCAAGGCCGAGGCCGCCGCTACCCGGGAAGCCCTGCTGGACGCCGCCGAGGAGGTCTTCCTCGAGAAGGGCGTGGCACGCACCTCCCTGGAACAGATCGCCCGTCACGCCGACATGACCCGCGGCGCCATCTACTGGCACTTCCGCAACAAGGCCGACCTCTTCCAGGCCATGCTGCAGCGCGTGCGCATACCCTTTCAGGAGCTGGTGGAGGAGATCGGCGACCCCAGCGTCACCGAGCGTCCCCTCGAGGCGATCCGCCTGGCCTGCCTCAAGGGCTTCGAGCGCCTCGAGCAGCCCCGCTACCGGCGCGTGCATGCCATTCTCATCCATCACTGCGAGGTCTTCGGCGACATCGACCCGCTGACCATGCAGAACGAGATAGCCGAGGAGGCCTGTGGCGCCCTGACCGACTATTTCGTCTGTGCGGCCCGCCAGGGCCACCTGCGCCCGGGGCTCAACCCGGAAGTGGCCGGCGAGCTGCTGCAGGCGATGCTCGGCGGGCTCTTCCATGACTGGCTGCGTAATCACGAGAGGTTCTCGATCGTCGAGCGCGGCACCCTGCTGCTGGACGCCCAGCTGGAACTAATGCGTGCCCCGGCGTCAGGATGAGACCGCGGCACCAGCTCTTCCCTGGCCCCGCCCCTGGCGCAGGCGCAGCCGGCTGAGGTGGGCCCGTGCCTCACGATACTCGACCTCCGGTACGCTGCGGTAGGCGTCCTCCCCGGCCACATACTTGACCAGCACCCGACGCTCGCCGACCTGCGGCAGGTTGCCGGGCTTGCCGTGCAGGCGCACCTGCCATGCCGGGTCGCCTACCAGTCTCGCCGTGGCCCAGCCATCGGCATCCGCCTCTTCCCTCACCTCCACCTTCTCGCCCAGCAGGCAGCGCCGCTGTTGCGGGGCATGGCGATGGAACCAGTGATGCAGGCCATGGCACAACGCCGCGGCCAGCGGCGAGGCGAGCGCGAAGGCCCCCCATAGCACCCCTACCCCGACCGGGATACGGAACAGCCCCAGCGGCAGCCAGCGCAGCACGGCGAGCTCCACCCCCAGGGTGATGCCCCCCGCCAGCATCAGCAGCACCGTCAGCGCGAAGGAGGCCGGCACCCCGGCGAAGCCGAGCGCCACCAGAGTACTGGCCAGGTGGTCGCCCTTGAGGCTGTCGTGCTCAAAGCACTCCACCGGCGCCAGGCGCCAGGCTACCAGCAGCCAGTAGAGGGCGGCGAGGCCCAGCAGCGCGCTGAACACCACCACCGGGAAGCTCAGGGCAATCTGACGTACGGTTTCCATGCGGCACCTCCCGGCAATACTTTGCCAACGAATGAGTCTCTCTTTACAGCGTAGACCATGGGGGGAGTGGAACGCACCGCCCTGATGTGAGTCATGGACCGGTTCGCAAGTGCACAGGATGACCCTTGATAAGAGAAGGAGCGCCCCCCAATCGGGCGCCCCTTCTGTTGCGTGCCAGTCATGGGGCCAGCACCCGGCGCTGGCCCCGGCCCTCACGGCTGATCGGCACCTGCCGGCCGGCGATGCTCGGCGCCACCTCCCAGCACCTTGCGCCGGAGCCAGTCGGAGACCGCCGCGATCATGGCGTAGAAGCTCGGCACGAAGAAGCTGCCCAGCACCGCCACGCTGGCCATACCCACCGCCACCGTGGTACCGATATGGTGGCTGCTGGTATCGCTCGCCCCGGTGGCCATAGCCAGCGGCAGTGTGCCGAAGATAAACGCCAGCGAGGTCATCACGATGGGCCGGAAGCGCAGCCGGGCGGCGGTGATGGCCGCCTCGCGGATCGACTTGCCCTGCTCCTTGCGCTGCAGCTCGGCGAACTCGACGATCAGGATGGCGTTCTTGGCCGCCAGCCCCACCACCACAAGCATGCCGATCTCCACATAGACACTGGTATCCAGCCCACGCAGCACGATCCCGCCGATGCCGCCGAGGAAAGCGAATGGGGTCGCGGTGAGGACCGCCAGCGGCAGCGACCAGCTCTCGTACTGGGCCGCCAGAATCAGGAACACCATTAGCAGGCCGAAGACGATCGCCAGGTTGGCGGTGCTGCCCATCTGGGTCTCCTGGTAGGCGGTGCCGGTCCAGCCCATGCCCCAACCTTTGCCGAGCGTCTCCTGAACGATCTCCTCCATGGCGGCGACCGCCTCGCCGGAGCTGTAGCCCGGGGCCGGGCCGCCCTGGAACTGGGCGCCCAGGTAGACCCCGAAGCGCGACACCACCGCCGGCTTGGCCTGGCGCTCGAGGGTCACGAACTCGGAGAGCGGGATCCGCTCGCCGTTGCCGCCGCGCACGAAGACGTTGTTGATGTCATCCGGGGTCCGGCGGAACTCGTCCTCGTTCTGCAGGTAGACCTGGAAATTGCGGTTCTGGTAGCTGAAGTAGTTGACGAAGCCGTTGCCGAAAGTGTTCGACAGGGTGGCGTTGAGGTCCTGTAGCGCCACGCCGTAGCTGAGCGCCTTCTGCTGGTCGATCTCAGCCCGGTAGCTCGGCACGTTGACGTTAAAGGTAGTGAACACCCGCTGCAGGGCCGGGTGCTCGCCCGCCGCCTGCATCACCTGCATCGAGGCCTGGAAGAGCTCCTGCGGGGTCACACCCTCGAAGGACTGCAGGTAGCCGGTGAAGCCACCGGTGGTGGAGAGCCCCATGATCGGTGGCATGTTGAAGGCCCTGGCCGAGCCGCCCGGCACTTGGGCCCCCAACTGCATCACCTGCCCCACCAGCCCCTGGGCGGTGATCTCACGCTCCGCCCAGGGCGCCATGTCGATGAACATCACGCCACGGGCGGTGTTCACCGCACTGGAAAGGATGTCGTAGCCGGCGACCGCTGCCACGTGGTTGACTCCCGGGACCTCCTCGATGCGCGAGCTCAGCACAGCCATGTAATCCTGGGTACGCGCCAGGGACGCGGAGTCCGGCAGCTGCACGCTGACCAGCACCATGCCCTGGTCAGTCTCCGGCACCAAGGACGAAGGCGTGATCTGGTACATCCACCAGGAGCCACCGATCACCAGGGCAGTGAGCAGCAGCGCTAGACCCCAGAAGCGCACCAACACCTTGACCACCCACAGGTAGGCGGCGGTGGTGGCAGCGAAGAGGCGATCGAAGAGGCGCAGCGGGGTATTGATGGCTCGCCGAAACGCCGTTTCGTTGCCGCTCGCCGGCTTGTGCTTGATGAAGATTGCCGATAGGGCCGGGGTGAAGGTCAGCGCCATCAGCGCCGAGAAGGCCACCGAGATCGCCACGGTCAGTGCGAACTGCTGGTAGATCTGGCCGGTGAAGCCGCCCAGGAAGGCCACCGGCACGAACACCGCGACCATGATCAGCGAGGTGGCGATGACCGGGCCGCCCACCTCCTTCATGGCGCGGATGGTGGCCTGGGTGACGGTGATCTCCTCGTTTTCGCTGAGTACCCGCTCGACGTTCTCCACCACCAGGATGGCGTCATCCACCACGATGCCGATGGAGAGCACCAGGGCAAACAGCGTCAGCAGGTTGATGGAGAAGCCGAACATGTAGAAACCGGCGAAGGTGCCGATCACCGAGACCGGCACCACTGACATGGCGATCACCGTGAAGCGCCAGTTCTGCAGGAAGATGAACAGGATCACGCCGACGATCAGGAAGGCCTCGGTGAACACATTGATCACCGTGTTGACAGAGGCATTGATGAACAGGGTGGTGTCGTAGGGCACCACCTGCTCGAGGCCGGGCGGGAAGCGCCCCTCCAGCTCGGCCATGGTCGCCTTGACTGCCTCGGCCGTCTCCAGGGCATTGGCCCCCGGCTGCTGGTTGATGATGATCGGCGACATGGCAGCGCCGTTCAGGCGGGCATCCACGCCGTAGAAGGAGGCACCCAGCTCGATGCGCGCCACGTCATGCAGGCGCAGCGACGAGCCATCCGGGTTGGTACGCAGGAATATCTCGCGGAAGTCGTCGACGTCGCTGAGCCGCCCGCCCGCGGTGATGGTGTAGCTGAAGGCGCGCGGCTCGCTCTGCGGCGTGGCCGCCAGGCTGCCCGCCGGCACTTCGGTGTTCTGGGCGCGGATGGCCGCGGCCACCTCGGTGGGGGTCAGGTCGTACTGGGCCAGCTTGTCCGGGTCCATCCAGATGCGCATGGCGAACTCGCCGCCACCCAGCACCTCGGCATTGCCGACGCCGGGTACCTGGCGCAGCTCGTCGAGGATGTTGAGGGTGGCGTAGTTCTGCATGTAGGTGCGGTTATAGTCACCCTCCGGGGAGATCAGTGCCACCAGCATCAGGATCGAGCTGGAGCGCAGCTCCACGGTGACGCCCTGGGCCTGCACGGCCTCGGGCAGCTGCGACAGCGCCCCCTGGACGCGATTGTTGACGTTGATGGTGTTGATGTCGCCGTCGGTGCCGATGCTGAACGCCACGCTGAGGCTCATGGTGCCGTTGTCGGCGCTGGTCGAGCTCATGTAGAGCATGTTCTCGACGCCGTTGATCGCCTCGGCCAGGGGAGCGGCCACCGTCTGGGCCACGGTTTCGGCATCGGCGCCGGGGAACTGGGCCTGCACCGAGACCGTGGGCGGCACCACACCGGGGTACTGCTCGATCGGCAACACCCGCATGCTCACCACCCCGATCAGCGTCAGGATGATCGCCAGTACCGTGGCGAAGACCGGCCGCTTGATGAAGAAGTTGGAGAACGGCATCAGCTTTCGCCTCCGTCGGCCTTATCAGACGCCGCCTCGGCGCCGGATGCCGTGTCAGCCTGGCCACCCTGCGCCGCGGCACCTTCCGGCGCGCCGGCGCCCTGCTGCCGCTTCCCGGTCTGCATGGCGCGCTCCATCAGCGCCTGGGCGTCGCCATCGAAGGGCTGGGGATCGATGTCCGTACCCGGTTCGATGCCGGCGGGGTCGCCCACCACTACCCGCTCGCCGACTTCCAGGCCGCCGCGGATGATCTGCCAGGGACCGGCCACCTCGCCCAGCTCCACGGTGCGGGCCCGGGCCACGCTCTCCTCGTCGAGCACGTACACCTGGGGGCCCATCAGCCCCTGGCCGATGGCGATCTCGGGTACCGCCAGCACGTTATAGCGCTTGAGCCCCTCCAGGCTGACCCGCACGAACTGGCCGGGCAGCACGCGGCCCTCCGGGTTGGCGAAGGTGGCACTGGCCTGGACGGTGCTGGTGGCTTCCTCCACCCGGGAGCCCAGGAAATCGAGGCGCCCCTCTAGTGTCGGGCTCTCGGCACCGTTATCGCCGGGCAAGCGCAACAGGGTGGTGATCGCCTCGACGGACTGCTCGCCTAGCTGGCGGCGCAGCTCGAAGGCATCGCGCTGGGGCAGCTGGAAGCGCACTTCCAGGGGATCGAGCGGAGTGATGGTGGCAAGCTCGATGCCACTGCTCACCAGATTGCCGACGTTGATCCGGCTGAGGCTAATCATCCCGGAGACGGGTGCGGTCACCTCGGCATAGTCCAGATCAATGCGGGCACTCTCAAGGGCGGCTTCGGCTTGTGCGACCCGGGCGCTGGCAACACGCATATCTGCCAGTGCCTGATCGTACTGCTGACGACTCACCGAGTTCTGGCTCAGCAGCCGCTCGAAACGCTCGGCGTCGCGCTGGGCCCGGGCGAGCTCGGCACGAGCGCTCTGCAGATCTGCCTCGCGCTGGTTGACCACGGCCTGGTAGAGGTCCGGCTCGATGGTGTAGAGCTTCTGCCCCTGCTCCACCAGCTGACCGGCCTCGAAGTGCCGCTGCTCGAGGAAACCCGTGACACGGGCCACCAGGGTAACCTCATCGTCGCTGCGCAGCAGCGACGGGTAGGACTTCTCCAGGGGGATATCCTGACGGGCGATGGTCGTCACTTCCACCGGATGCGGCGGCCGTTCCTGATTGCCGGCGGCCTGCTGGGGGGCATTGTCCTGGCCACAGGCAGCCAGCAACAGAGCCGCGGCCAGGACCAGCAAGTTCGTCCGGCCGTGTCGGAAAAACATTTTCATGGTGTCGGTCGTTCCCGTTGGCGTCGTCAGAGGTAAACGAATCTTACATCCATACATGTATGGATGTAAATATTAGGCTGCTAAACATCATTCCCGGGGACGCGGCGGCTCGCCGATCTCCATGGCCCCGTCGTAGCTATCACTATCTTCCGGTAGGGTGAAGGAGACGCTGCCGCCGTCCAGCCAGGCGTTGACCTCCTCCACGGCCGGCACGTCCAGGGTCCCGGACTGCTGGCGCAGGCTGAGCAGGTTGATCACGTAGTCGTAGCGGGCGCTGGCATGCTCGGCGACGGCGTTGTAGAGGTTCTGCTCGGCATTGAGCACGTCGACGATGTTGCGGGTGCCCACCTCGTAGCCGGCGCGGGTGGCGTCCAGGGCGCTCTGGTTAGAGACGATAGCCTGGGCGCGCGCCTCCACGGTGGAGACGTCGTTGCTGACCTGGGTAAAGCGCGACCGGACCTGCTGGACGGTATCGCGACGCTGGGACTCGAAGTCGTACTGGCTGGCCTCCAGCCGGTAGGTGTTCTGGCGGATGCTCGCCTGGGTTCGGCCGCCGGTATAGAGCGGCATAGTGGCACGCAGGCCGATCTGACTCATCGAGTTGTGCCCTTCCACCACATCGCTATCGCTGTCGTCGAACTGGTAGTTGGCGAAGGCGTTGAGCGTCGGCAAGCGCTGGGCGCGGGCGATCTCGACGCTGCTGCGCGAGACCTCGACACCGGCCAGACTCGCCAGCACCAGGGGGTTGTTCTCCATGGCCAGTTCGACCCAGTGATCACGATCGGCGGGGGTCGGCGGCTGGATCGGCATCTCGTCTCCGAGCATGTCGATGCGGGAATAGCGCTGGCCGGTCAGGCGCTCCAGGACCTCGAAGCGCACCTGCAGGTCGCTCTCGGCAGCGATGCGCTCGGCACGTGACTGGTCGAAGGCCGCCTTGGCCTCCTCCACCTCGGTGATGGCAATCAGCCCCACCTCGAACTGCTCGCGGGCCTGCTCCAGCTGGCGGCCGATGGCCCGCTCCTGGGCGCGCCGCGCCTCCAGCACCTCGTAGGCCCGCAGTATCTCGAAGTAGGCCGAGGAGACGTCGATCAACACCTGCTGCTCGGTGGCGGCCAGCTGATAGGTCTGCTGGTCGATCTGGCGCTCGGCCTGCTCGACCTCGCGGGAGTTACGGGCATCGAACAGCGCCTGGGTGGCCTCGAGGCTGAGCCTGGCCGTATTGTAAATATCATCCCCGGCCGTCCCGCTACCGGAAACCGCGCCCGACCCGCGCTGGCTCTCGTACTGGCGGTTGTGGGTCGCATCCGCCGAGGCATTGACCTGGGGCAGCAGGTCACCGCGCTCCACATCCCGCCCTGCCGCGACGCTGTCGGTCTGTGACCGGGCCGAGGCCAGCTCGGCATTGTTCTCCAGGGCGTCCCGGGTGATGGTCAACAGATCGGCCGCCTGCAGGGGCGTGGCGAAGGCCGACGCGATCAGTGCCGGCAGCAGGGCACGACGAAGGGTGCGGTGACGAGTCATCGGGTCATCCTCGGTTTCTGGTCGGACAGCTTTACATACATTGTCGCATGTTTGGGTAACGAATCCACTGCCGAACCGTCGGGAATTGTGGATCCTTGACGAAAGCCCCGGGAAACTCCGCTATGCTGCCATGCAGCATAGCCCACTGAGGGAGAACGCCCATGGACGCTCTGGAACTCGTCAGGGTGAGAGAGCTCGAGATCGCCGTGCGCATCTGGCACCCCGAGGCACCGCGTACCGTCATCGCCTGGCACGGCCTGGCCCGCCACGGCGGGGACTTCGAGGACTTCGCCCGCGTGCTGGGCCCCGACTGGCGGGTCCTGGCCCCGGACACCCCCGGACGCGGGCTGTCGAGCTGGTCGCTCTACCCCGCCCACGACTATCTCTACGCCCACTACATGAAGGTAGCAGTGGCGGTGCTCGACCACTTCGGCCTCGAGCAGGTGCCCTGGGTGGGCACCTCCATGGGCGGGCTGATCGGCATGCTGATGGCCGCCGAGCCCGAGACGGCAGGGCGCATCGAGCGGCTGGTGCTCAACGACGTGGGCCCGGAACTCGACCCCGAGGGCCTGGCGAACCTGGCCAGCTACTTCGGCGTACCCCACCGCTTCTGCCGCTTCGGCAAGCTGGAGGCCGAGCTCAGGCGCCACTACACGGGCTTCGGCATCGAGGGCGACGACGCCTGGCGACGCCTCGCCCTGGGCAGCGCCCGGCGCCTGCCCGACGGCAGCTGGACCTACCACTACGATCCGCGCATCGGCGAGCAATTCGTCCTCGACACCCCCCGCGACACCTGGGCCGACTGGGCGGCGATCCGCTGCCCGCTGATGGTCGTGCGCGGCGCGGACTCGCCGCTGCTCAAGGCCGAGAGCGTGACCCGCATGACCGAGGCTCAGCCCGGCCTGGTCAGCCTCGAGGCGCCCGGCTGCGGACACGCCCCGATGCTCGACCGGAAAAGCCAGGTGCGCCCCATCGCCGCCTTCCTCGACCGGCCCCACCGCCGCGTGCTGCCTGGCGGTGTCGGCGGCGCCCTGGGCTGGTGGCAGCGCGGCCTGCGCTGGCTGAAGGGGGCCGGCGCAGGTTGAGCTAATGTAAAGGCACGCGGGCTGATACCATCGGCCACCATGACGCACCCGAGACGCCATTGCCCATGACCGAGCCGGGCCACATCGACCAGCAGGACGGCCGCCTGGCCATCGCCGGGGACTGGACCCTGGTGCACTACGCGACCCTGAAGCGCCAGGTCGAGCGCCTGGCGCAGGCCCGCGAGCCCTCCCCCGAGGGGGTCGATCTCGAGCGGCTCGCCGCCCTGGATACCGCCGGCGCCGTGCTGCTGATGGAGCTGGTCGGCGCCGGCCCCCTCGCCGCGATCGACGACTGGGCCCCCGACCTGCCGGCGACGCGCCGCACCCTGCTGCGCACTTTGGGCCAGGCCATGGCCGACAACCAACCGCCCGAAGCGCGCCGCGTCCGGCCGCTGAGGGACAGCCTGGCGCGGACCGGCCAGCTCATCGAGGGGCTCTGGCAGCAGCAGGGACAGCTGCTCGGCTTCATCGGCCTGACCCTCGCGACGCTGGCCGCCACCGCCTGGCGACCGAGCCGCTGGCGGCTCACCTCGGTGGTGGCCCAGCTGCACCAGACGGGCCTCAACGCCCTGCCCATCGTCGCCCTGCTGACCTTCCTGGTGGGCGCCGTGATCGCCTTCCTGGGCGCTACCGTGCTGCGCGACTTCGGCGCCACCATCTACACCGTCAACCTGGTCGCCTTCGCCTTCCTGCGCGAGTTCGGCGTGCTGCTCGCTGCCATCCTGCTCGCCGGTCGCACCGCCAGCGCCTTCACGGCCCAGCTCGGCGCCATGAAAGCCAACGAGGAGCTCGACGCCGTGCGCACCCTCGGCCTGGACCCCATCGAGCTGCTGGTGCTGCCGCGGGTGCTGGCGATGATGCTGACCCTGCCGATCCTCACCTTCGTGGGCATGCTCAGCGGCCTCCTCGGTGGGGCCCTGGTCTGTCTGCTGGCCCTGGATATCTCCCTCTTCCAGTTCCTGGCCATCCTGCAGCGCGACATCCCCCTCGAGCACTTCCTGGTGGGGCTGTCCAAGGCGCCGCTGTTCGCCTTCCTGGTGGCGGTGATCGGCTGCCTGGAGGGCTTCAAGGTCAGCGGCAGCGCCCAGTCCGTGGGCGAGCACACCACCTCGAGCGTGGTGCAGTCGATCTTCGTGGTGATCCTGCTGGATGCGGTGGCGGCGCTGTTCTTCATGGAGATGGGCTGGTGAGCGAGGCATGCACATCAAGGGACGAAACGCCACTGATCCGGGTCCGCGGGCTGGCCAACCGCTTTGGCCAGCACAGCGTCCACGAGGAGCTCGACCTCGACCTCTACCCGGGCGAGATCCTCGGCGTGGTCGGCGGTTCGGGCACCGGCAAGTCGGTCCTGCTGCGCAGCATCGTCGGCCTGCTGCGGCCCAGCGCCGGGCAGATCGAGGTGTTCGGCGAGGACCTCCTGGGTCTCTCGGCCCGGGAGCGCTCCCAGGTGGAGCGCCGTTTCGGGGTGCTCTTCCAGCGTGGGGCACTCTTTACCTCGCTGACCCTGCAGGAGAACGTCGCCCTGCCGCTGATCGAGCATATCGGACTCTCCCGCGCCGATGCCGAGACCCTGGCCCGGGTCAAGCTGGCGCTTGCCGGCCTGCCCGGGGAGGCGGCGATCCAGTATCCTGCCGAGCTCTCCGGTGGCATGATCAAGCGGGCGGCCCTGGCGCGCGCCCTGGCGCTCGACCCGGAGGTGCTGTTTCTTGACGAGCCGACGGCGGGCCTGGACCCGATCGGCGCAGCGGCCTTCGACCGCCTGATCCTGACCCTGCGCGACGCCCTGGGGCTGAGCGTCTTCCTGGTCACCCACGACCTGGACACCCTCTATACCGCCTGCGACCGGGTGGCCGTGCTGTCGCGTGGCCGGGTGCTGGTCGCCGATTGCCTTGACGTCGTCTCGGCCACCGACGACGACTGGATCCACGACTATTTCCATGGCCCCCGAGGCCGCGCCGCCCAGCGGGCGGCCCACCCGGTGGAGGAGCCCTGACGATGGAACCCCGCGCCCACCACGTGCTGATCGGGCTGTTCACGGTGATCACCCTGGGCAGCGCGCTGCTGTTCGCCCTGTGGCTCGGCAAGTCCAGCGTCGATCGCGACTATGCCTGGTACGAAGTCGGCTTCAACCGCGCGGTCAGCGGGCTCTCCGAGGGCAATGCCGTCCAGTACAGCGGCATCGAGGTCGGGGATGTGGTCAGGCTGCGCCTCGACCCCCGGGACCCGCGCCAGGTGCGGGCGCTGATCCGCGTCTACAGCGACGTCCCGATCAAGCAGGACACCCGCGCCAGCCTGGCGTTGGCCAACATCACCGGTACCATGAACATCCAGCTGCTTGGCGGCACCCCGCAGAGCCCCCGCCTGGAGGGCGACCGCGACGATCCCCCGCTGATCCAGGCCGAGCCCTCGCCGCTGAGTTCGCTGCTCTCCAACAGCGAGGAGCTCTTCGCCCAGGTGGACCGGTTGCTGACCAACGCCAACCAGCTGCTCTCCGAGGAGAACGCCGAGCGCCTGACGCGCACCCTGGGCAACCTGGAGGTCGTCTCGCAGGCGCTGGTCGACCAGCGCGCTGCCCTCGGCGAGGCCATGGCGCGCTTCGGGCAGGCCGGCGAACAGCTCGAGGCGTCCCTCGAGAGCGTCAGCCGCCTGGGCGAGACCGCCAACGGGCTGCTCGACGAGGAGGGTCGCGCGACCCTGCAGAGTGCCCGACGCGCCATGCAGTCGCTGGAGGCCACTACCGCCCGGCTGGACCGGCTGACGGCCCGCCATGAAGGCTCCCTGGCGCGGGGCCTGCAGGGCGTGGGCGAGCTCGACCCGGCCATGCGCGAACTGCATGCCACGCTGCGCGCCCTCAACCGCCTGGTGCGGCGCCTCGAGGAGAACCCGGCCGATGCCCTGCTGGGCCGCGACGCGATCCAGGAGTTCACTCCATGAACCTACCCGCCATGCCACGACGCGCCAGGGCACTGCCGGGCCTGCTGATGGCCCTGCTGATGGCCCTGCTGCTGGCGGGCTGCAGCCTGCTCCCCGAGCAGGAACCGCTGCGCCTCTTCACGCTGCCCGAACCGTCGATTTTGTCGTCTCATGAGGTCACCCGCGACCTCACCCTGCGGGTCGACACGCCGAGCGCCGGGTCGCCGCTGGATGGCCCGCGCCTGCTGGTCATGCCCTCCCCCGGGGAGTTCCAGGCCTATGCCATGGCCCGCTGGCGCGACGATGCCCCACAACTCCTGCGCGACCACCTGCTCGCGGCTTTCCGCCTCGACGGCCGCCTGGCCGCCGTGGTGGACGACACCAGCCGGGCGCGCAGCGACGCTGCCCTGGCGAGCCACCTGGGAGCCTTTCACAGCCGCTACCGCGAGGGCACGCCCGAGGTGGTGCTGCGCCTCGACGTCCAGCTGCTCGACGAGGCCAGCCGCGAAGTGCGGGCCAGCCGCCGCGTCGAGGTGGTGGTCGCAAGCGATGACGACAGCCTCGAGGCCGTGGTCGAGGCCTTCGGTCGCGCCGCCGACCGGGCTGCCTTCGAGCTGGTCGACTGGACCCTGGCCCAGCTTGCCACGTCATGATGGCCATCCCATCGATGCAGAGTCTCGATACGTAACGTTAGCCGCTTAACCAACCATCAATCGTGGATGCGACAATATGAAGACAAGCCATAAAAGCAAGCTGATCAAGGGCCTGGCGGCCATTGCCGCTGTTGGCATCGCGGCCTGGCTGGTCTGGCGGGAACTGCAGCCCGAGGGTCCCGGCGAGGGCATCACCAGCGGCAACGGGCGCATCGAAGCCACCGAGATCGATATCGCCACCCGGGTCGCCGGCCGCCTCGACGAGGTACTGGTCGACGAAGGGGATTTCGTGGAGCCTGGCCAGATCGTCGCTCGCATGGATACCGACACCCTGGAGGCCGAGCTGGCCCAGGCCAGAGCACAGAACCGCCAAGCAAAGAATGCCCTGGAGACAGCCCGAGCCATGGTTGCCATGCGCCAGAGTGAGCTTGAAAGCGCACGAGCCGTGGTCAACCAGCGCCAGGCAGAGCTGAACGCCTCACGCAAGCGCTACGAGCGCTCGGCCAGTCTGGTGGAGCGTAATGCCATCTCTCGGCAACAGTTCGACGACACCCTGGCCGACTACCAGAGCCAGCAGGCCGCTCTGGCCTCGGCCAATGCCCAGGTGCTCTCCGCCCAGGCCGCTATCCGCGCTACTGAATCCCAGGTCATCGAGGCCGAGTCGCAGGTGGAAGCCACCCAGGCTGCGATCCAACGCATCGAGGCCGAGCTGGAGGACAGCAAGCTCAAAAGCGACCGCCTGGCTCGCGTACAGTTTCGAGTGGCCGAACCCGGCGAGGTGCTGGGTGCCGGGGGCAAGGTAGTCAACCTGGTCGACCTCACCAAGGTCTACATGACCTTCTTCCTGCCCACTCGCGAGGCAGGCCGGGTTGCCATCGGCGACGAAGTGCACCTGGTGCTGGATGCTGCCCCGGACTATGTAATTCCCGCCAGGGTCAGCTTCGTATCCAGCGTGGCCCAGTTCACCCCCAAGACCGTGGAAACCGAAAGCGAACGGCAGAAGCTGATGTTTCGCGTTCGCGCCCAGATCGATCCGAACCTGCTGCTCGAGCATATCGATCAGGTCAAGACGGGCCTGCCCGGCATGGCTTACCTGAAGCTCGACAGTGACGCCACCTGGCCCGAACACCTCAAGGTCAATGTCATTCCATGAACCAAGAGACGCAGCTCGTCGCCCAAGTCAGCACGCTTACCTTGCGCTACGGCCGCACCATAGCCCTGGATGCGCTGGACCTGGCCCTGCCGGCCGGATGCATGGTCGGGCTGATCGGGCCGGATGGCGTCGGCAAATCCAGCCTGCTATCGCTGCTCGCCGGCGCCCGCAAAATCCAAGAGGGTACGGTCACGGTGTTGGGCGGCGACATGAGCAACAAACGCCATCGCAACGAGGTCGGCCCGCGCATCGCTTACATGCCACAAGGGTTGGGCAAAAACCTCTATCCGACGCTCTCCATCGAGGAGAACCTGCAGTTTTTCGCGCGTCTATTCGGCCACGGCGCCAGAGAACGTCGGCGTCGCATCGACGACCTGACCCGCAGCACCGGGCTACTCCCCTTCCTCGAGCGCCCCGCCGGCAAGCTTTCCGGCGGCATGAAACAGAAACTGGGGCTATGCTGCGCGCTGATCCACGACCCTGACCTGCTGATTCTCGACGAGCCCACCACCGGGGTCGACCCGCTGGCCCGCTCCCAGTTCTGGGAGCTGATCGCCCGCATCCGCGGCGATCGCCCGCAGATGAGCGTGATCGTCGCTACCGCCTACATGGACGAAGCCCAGCGTTTCGACCGGCTGGTGGCCATGGACGCCGGCAAGATACTCGCCACCGGTTCTCCCCAGGAACTACTGACACGCACCGGCAGCGACTCATTGGAAACCGCCTTTATCGAGCTGCTGCCGGAAGAGAAAAAGCGTGGCTACAAGCCGGTGGATATCCCACCGCTGGAACTGGATGACGGTGAAGCCGCCATTGAGGCTCAGGAACTCACCATGCGTTTTGGCGACTTCACCGCCGTCGACCATGTCAGTTTCCGTATCCGGCGCGGCGAGATATTCGGCTTCCTCGGCTCCAACGGCTGTGGCAAGTCGACCACCATGAAGATGCTCACCGGACTGCTGGCCGCCAGCGAGGGGCGAGCCTGGCTATTCGGTCAGGAGGTCGATCCTCACGACATCGCCACCCGCCGACGGGTCGGCTACATGTCGCAGGCCTTCTCGCTGTACGGCGAACTCACGGTGCACCAGAACCTGGTGCTGCATGCACGTCTGTTCCAGATCGCAAAGCAAGACATACCGGCAAGAGTCGCAGAGATGGTCGAGCGTTTCAGTCTCGATAACGTCCTCGACGCCCTACCGGAGAACCTCCCTCTGGGTATCCGTCAGCGGCTTTCCCTGGCGGTCGCGATGGTTCACAAACCCGAGCTACTGATTCTTGATGAACCCACCTCGGGGGTCGACCCCATTGCCCGCGATGCTTTTTGGCGCCTGCTGATCGAACTGTCGCGCCACGACCGGGTGACGATCTTCATCTCCACCCACTTCATGAACGAGGCCGAGCGCTGCGACCGCATGTCAATGATGCACGCAGGTAAAGTTCTGGATAGTGACACCCCGGCGGCGCTGGTCGAAAAGCGAGAAGCGGCGACGCTGGAGGACGCCTTCATCGGTTATCTGCTCGAGGCTGGCGCCGATCAGGAGAGTTCCACACAGGAGACCTCGCCCCAAGAAGCCGTCTCCCCTTCGGATACCCCACTCGTCGCCAAAGAGACGCATCACGGCGCACCACGCCACCGACGCTTCAGCCTGCAGCGGTTGCTCAGCTATATGTGGCGCGAAACCCTGGAGCTGCGCCGCGACCCGGTGCGCGCCACCCTGGCGCTGGTCGGCTCATTGATCCTGATGTTCGTGATAGGGTTCGGCATCAGCATGGATGTCGAGGATCTCAGCTATGCCATCCTCGACCGGGACCAGAGCTCCCTCAGTCACGATTACGCGCTGAACCTATCGGGTTCGCCCTACTATTTCAGCGAACGCCCACCGCTTGAGGACTATGCGGAGTTGGATCGGCGTATGCGCAGCGGAGAGCTGGCCCTGGCGATCGAGATTCCCCCGGGGTTCGGTCGCGACCTGGTGCGCGGCCGTCACGTCGAGATCGGGGCCTGGATCGACGGCGCCATGCCTCAGCGCGCCGAAACCGTGCAGGGCTATGTACAGGGCATCCACCAGCAGTGGCTTAAGGAGCAGGCAAGGCAATCCGGAGCCGCGACTGCTGCCGCAACTGCCAATATCGAGAACCGCTACCGTTACAATCCCGACATTCAGAGCCTGCCCGCCATGGTGCCTGTGGTGATTCCACTGTTGTTGCTGATGCTGCCGTCCATGCTCACCGCGCTCTCGGTGGTGCGTGAAAAGGAGATGGGGTCGATCATCAATCTCTACGTCACGCCGGTCACCCGCGCCGAGTTCCTGATCGGCAAGCAACTTCCCTACATCGGCTTGGCAATGATCAACTTTCTATTGATGGTTGGGCTTGCGATCACGGTGTTCGGTGTGCCGATCACCGGTAGCTTCCCGGCGCTGGCGCTGGCAGCTCTGGTGTTCTGTATCATCGCCACCGGCATGGGCCTGCTGGCCTCGACCGTCACCCGCAGCCAGATCGCCGCCATGTTCTTCACCATGATCGGCACACTGATTCCCGCCATCCAGTTTTCGGGACTGATCGATCCGGTCTCGTCGCTAGAGGGTATCGGGCGCTTTATTGGCAACATCTACCCGGCAAGCCACATGTTCACCATCAGCCGCGGCGTATTCAGCAAGGGGCTGGATCTGCGCGACCTCATCGGTTCGTTCCTGTCGATGCTGCTGTCGGTACCCGTGATCATGGGCATGGCGATCACTTTACTCAACAGGCAGGAGAGCTGACATGCACAGGATTGCCAATATTTACCGCCTGGGCATCAAGGAGTTCTGGAGTCTATTGCGTGATCCAATAATGCTGGTGCTGATCGTCTACGTATTCAGCATTGATGTCTACACCACCGCCACGGCTATGCCCGAAACACTGAACAAAGCTCCTATCGCGATTGTTGATGAAGACGACTCGCCGCTCTCCACCCGGATTATCTCGGCCTTCTACCCACCCCAATTCGTACGCCCGAAAATCATCACCTTCCCGGAAATGGATTCTGGTATGGATGCCGGGCACTTCACCTTCGCGCTGGTCATTCCGGCCAATTTCCAGCGTGATGTACTGGCAGGACGTACACCCGACATTCAGCTCAATATCGATGCCACCCGCATGAGCCAAGCCTTTGCCGGCAACAACTATGTACAGCAGATCGTCATGGGCGAGGTCAACGAGTTCGTGAAGGGCTATCGTGCAAGCCCTGTTCCTCCCGTCGAGCTGAGACTACGGGCACGCTTCAATCCGAGCCTTGAAAAATCATGGTTCGGTTCGCTGATGTCAATCATCGACAACGTCACGATGCTCTCGATCATCCTGACCGGGGCAGCGCTGATCCGCGAGCGCGAACACGGTACCATCGAGCACCTGCTGGTGATGCCAGTGACACCAACGCAGATCATGCTGGCCAAGGTATGGTCGATGGGGGTCGTGGTCTTGCTGGCAGTAGCATTATCACTGACCTTCATCGTACGCGGCCTGCTTCAGGTACCGATAGAAGGCTCGGTAGCCCTGTTCCTGGCTGGTGCGGCACTTCATCTGTTCGCTACCACCTCAATGGGCATCTTCCTGGCGACACTGGCCCGCAGCATGCCCCAGTTCGGCATGCTGATGATCCTGTTTCTGCTACCGCTGCAGGTGCTATCCGGAAGTGTCACGCCGCGCGAAAGCATGCCTGAACTGGTCCAGAACATAATGCTGCTGGCACCTACGACCCACTTCGTCGAGCTGAGCCAGGGCATTCTGTTTCGCGGTGCCGGCATCGGTGTCGTCTGGGGACAGTTTCTAATGCTATTGGTGATTGGCAGCGTACTATTCACCATCTCACTGGCTCGCTTCCGCAAGACCATCAGCCAGATGGCCTGAAGATGACGGCGCTCCTACCTCGGAGATCCTCTAGGAGACTGTCTAACCGCGGAAGCGCGCGAGCCCGGACGTTACCGGTTCAAAACCAGCGCGACAACATGAGGGAACCGAAGGTGTCTTGCGAATCCTGCTCGGTGAACTCATCGGTGCGCCAGGCATAAGAAAAGGAAAGCTGCCAGCGGTCCCAGGTCAACGCCAAGCCGGCAAGGGCATCGCCTACCCACTCCTCCCGTTCCACCGAATGGCTTTCCGTAAAGGTGTTGCCGTCGAGCAGAAGATTATGGGCCATGTAGCGGCCTTCCAGAGATGCAAAGGCATACCAGCTAAAGCCCTGATCGGGATGGAAAGAGGCCCAGCCCCCTTGGGCGGGGGCAATGGCGGGAATTCCCAAGCTGCGCTCGAGGTTCTCCCCGAAACGCAGCCCCAGCCCAGTCGACGCATAGGTATATAGGTTCCCCACAGAAAACCCGGTTGCAGGACCATACTCCACCTGATAACCGTCAAGGCTGAACCTATCGATCCAGGCATGCTTGTAGGCAAGGTTGACGACCGGTTCATTATCGAGTTGGTGGTCCCAGCCTCGCGGTTCGGTGGACGAGACCAACTCATGATATTCACGCTGGATCCACTCGGCACCGGATGCCGGTCCGACAATGCCCACGTCCATATTGAGACTTCTGACTTCATGCCAGCCACGGTGCGGGATCTGATCGAACAGCGATACTCCCCCGAGAAGAAGCCCTGCATAGGGACGGTCATCCTCTATCAACCACGGAATGCTGATATCATCCGGCGTATATATCTGATGGCTGAGTCGGTATGCCCCACTCTCCATGCTGCTCCCTCGCCAGCCGGGCAACCGCTCGGCCAGCCCCCGCAGCCAGTGATCGTTGCCCGGTTCAAACGACCAGATGAGCTCAACCCCGTTGGAATAATGGCCGTCATCGCCATTATTGGAATAGCTATCGTTCTCGGACTTGAGCGTCAAGAGCCCCGACCTGGCAGCCGACACCGGCATCGATGCCACCAACAACACTGACCACCACAACGCTCCCCTGGCTTGCATGCAATGTCCCTACCTGGCACCTGTAACAAACAAACATGAATGTATGCCAATAGAACTTAGCAACGCCTCCGATGCGGGTCAATGCTATATTCACTACCGCTCAATTCTTTTACAGAGAATCAGCTTGCCCCGGCCTCCAGGCGGCTCACGGCCCTCTCCACCGCGCCGTGATAGCCACCGCCGAACAGCAGCAGGTGGTTGAGCAGCGGATTAAAGCTGAAAGAGCGTCTCGCCCGGTGAGCCGAACAACGTCAGCATGGCCAGGTCCACCGCCGGGTAGTGGCGATAGCCCGCCGGGTCGTGCTCGCCGATGTGATGTTCTCAAGGGCTGACGACATCGCCTCGATATGGCACAACGAGGGTACACCCACAGCAGAGAGGAGCCGGGACCATGTACAAGTTGGCGTTTTTCGTGCCCGTGGCCGACGCCGAGGCCGTCAAGGAGGCCGTCTTCGCCACCGGGGCGGGACGCATCGGCGACTACGAGGCCTGCTGCTTCCAGACCCGGGGCACCGGACAGTTCCGGCCACTGGAAGGCGCCAACCCGCACATCGGGCGGGTCGGCGACCTGGAGCAGGTGGAGGAACTGAAGGTGGAGCTGGTCTGCGAGGACGCCCTGATCGCTGAGGCGGTGGCAGCCCTGAAGACGGCCCATCCCTACGAGGAGCCCGCCTACGACGCCTGGAAACTCGAGGCCTTGTGAGCCTTCCTGCGACGATGGACCCGACGCCAGGCGCCGGGTCCGCCGGTGGCTGAGCGCGGGCCGCGCTCAGCCTAGCCTTTCGGCGAGACGCGCCTCCAGGGTGCGCTGGTCCTCGTAGAAGCGGCGGATGCCCTCAGCCAGCTTGTCGTTGGCCATGGCGTCCTGGTTGTGGCCCCAGCGGAATGTGGGCTCGTCAAGCGGCGCGGGACACTCGCCGACGGCAGGGATCTCCACGCCCGGGGCGACCTCGCCCTCCTCGGCCGAGAGCTCCTCAAGCAGCGCCGGGGAGATGGTCAACCGCGGGCAGCCGGCCAGCGCCAGCACCTGGCCGAGGGTGCGGAAGCTCGCCCCCATCACTACGGTGGCGTAGCCGCCACGTCCGACCCGCGCGCAGACACCGCGCACGAAGCGCACCCCGGGGTCCTCGTCCGGCGCATAGTCACGGCCGGTGGCCTGCTTGTACCAGTCGGTGACCCGGCCGACGAAGGGCGAGACAAGGAAGACCCCGGCATCGAAGCAGGCCTGGGCCTGGGCATCGCTGAACAGCAGGGTCAGGTTGCACTGGATACCCTCCCTCTCCAGCACCTCGGCGGCACGGATGCCCTCCCAGGTGGAGGCGAGCTTGATCAGTACGCGATCGCGGCCCACGCCGCGTTGCTCGTAAGATTCGATCAACTCGTGTGCCTTGCGGATGCTGGCCTGGGTATCAAAGGAGAGGCGGGCCGCCACTTCGGTGGAGACACGGCCGGGCACGGCCTTGGCGATCTCGCTGCCCATGGCCACGGCGAGACGGTCCACGGCATGCTCGGCCTGGACCTGACGGTCGCGGGTCTCGGCCTTGACCGCGGCCAGCTCTTCCTCGATCAGCGCCTGGTAACCGGGCAGGTCGAAGGCCTTGAGGATCAGCGAGGGATTGGTGGTGGCATCGTGGGGCCGGTAGCGCTGGATGGCGTCCAGGTCACCGGTGTCGGCGACCACCAGGGAGCAGCGTTTCAGGGCATCGAGTCGTGTCGTCATGGAAGGCTCCAGAGAAGTGAGACGGTCATCAGGTCAGAACGGCATGGCGCTCGGCCAGCCGACGGCGATAGCGGGCATAGACCTCTCGATAGGCATCGACATTCGCCGGATCGGGCTCGGCTCGCGAACTTTCATCGAGGTGCACCAGGCGCGCGCAGAGATCGGCCAGCTCGCCGCCCTGATGGCACCAGGCCGCCTGCAGGGCGGCGCCCAATGCCGCGGCGTCGGCGATCTCGGGGCAGATCACCCGGCTGCCGGTGACGTCGGCCACCATCTGACGCCACACAGGGCTGCGCGAGCCACCGCCAATCAGCCGGATCTCGCGCAGTCCTTCGGCCAGGCGACCGAACTGATCCAGGCCATAACGCAGGCCCAGGGTGGCGCCCTCCACCACCGCCCGGCACAGGTTGGCCTGGGTGGTGTTGACGCTGGTCAGGCCGTCAAGGCTGGCGGTGGCCTCGGGCAGCATGGGCACCCGCTCGCCATTGAAGAAGGGCAGCAGGGTGGCGCCCTCGGCGCCGATGGGCGCAGCGGCCACCCGCTCGCCGAAGGTCACCAGGTCGAGACCCAACAGCTCGCGGATCCGCGTGGTCGCCGAGGTCACGTTCATGGTGCAGACCAGCGGTAGCCAGCCACCGTGGCTGGCGCAGAAGTTGGCGACCATGGCGTTGTCGGGCACCACCGGCTCGGGGGAGAAGGCGCACAGGGTACCGGAGGTGCCCAGACTCAGGGTCACCAGGCCCGGGCGGATGTTGCCGGTGCCGATGGCGCCGAGCATATTGTCGCCTCCCCCACTGGAAACCAACACATGGTCTGCCAGGCCCAGCTCGCGGGCCACTTCGGGGCGCAGCGTGCCGGCCGGTTCATGGGCGTGGATCAACCGGGGCAGCACCCGCTCGGGGTCGAGCTCCGGGGCAATCTCGGCGAGGACGTCGTGGCGCCAGCGCCGGGTACGGGTGTCGAAGTACCCGGTCCCCGAGGCGTCGCCGGCCTCGGTGACCCGCTCGCCGGTGAGCCAGAAATTGAGATAGTCGTGGGGCAGCAGCAGGCTGGCGACGCGCCGGTAGGCCTCGGGATGCACCTCGCGCAGCCAGGCGATCTTGGAGGCGGTATAGCCGGTCTGCAGCACCAGGCCAAGCTTGTCGAGGCAGCCCGCTTCGCCACCGAGGCGCTGGATCAGCGCGGCGTTCCAGGCCGCCGTCTCGGTGTCGCACCACAGCTTGGCCGGATGCACCGGCTCGCCCTGCGCGTCCAGGGCCACCAGGCCGTGCTGCTGGCCAGAGACGCCCAGGGCACGGATCGCCCGGGGGTCGATGCCGGTCATCGCCAGCACCTCTCCAAGGGCGCCGCGCAGCGCGGCGATCCACTCGCCGGGGTCCTGCTCGCGGCGTCCGCCCGCCCCCTCGTCCAGGCGATGCGGCCGGCTCGCCTCGCCAAGGACCCGTGCACGGTCGACATCAACCAGTACCACCTTGGTGCTCTGGGTCCCGCAGTCCACTCCGATGTACATCATAGGCTCCCGTGTTCGACCAGCGCTTCAAGAGTAGCCCGGGCCCCCTGGCGGTGCAGGCTTTCCAGCGCTTGGACATAAGCCTCGCGGAAGCGTGGGTCCTCGGCCAGGTCACCGAACAGCTCGCGGTTCTCGATAAAGGCAGTGGGATGGTCGTGGTTGCGGGCCGCAATGGCCATCAGCTCGTCCTTGAGGCGGTCGACCACGGTGATCGCCTCGCCCTGCTCATCGACGCCCTCGGCGTAGCGCGCCCAGCTCGCCACCACGGCCGCCGAGCGATGGAGTTCGCCACCGCTCTCGATCTGCTGGCGAATCACCGGCACCAGCCACTTGGGAATCCGATCCGAGCTCTCGGCGCAGAGTCGCGCCAGGGTGTCCTTCACCTCGGGGTTGGCGAACCGCTCGATCAGGGTCAGCCGGTAGTCTTCGAGGTCGATGCCCGGCACCTGCGCCAGGGTCGGCGAACCCTCATGGCGCATGTAGCCGAGCAGGAAGTCGACGAACAGCGGGTCCTGGCACACCTCGTGGGCATAGCGGTAGCCGGCCAGGGTGCCGAAGTAGGTCAGCGCCTGGTGGCTGGCGTTGAGCAGGCGCAGCTTCATCAGCTCGTAGGGCACCACGTCGTCCACCAGCTGCACGCCGACCCGCTCCAGCGGCGGGCGGCCGGCGACGAAACGATCCTCCAGCACCCATTGGGTGAAGGGCTCGCAGACCACCGGCCAGGCGTCCTCGACGCCGAAGCGTTCGCCCAGCTCGGCGATGTCGGCCTCGCTGGTGACCGGGGTGATGCGGTCCACCATGGCGTTGGGGAAGGCCACCGAGGTCTCGATCAAGGCGGCCAGTGCCGGGTCCCGGGCGCGGGCGTAGGCGGTGAAGGTCTCCCTGGCCACATCACCGTTGCCCTGGATGTTGTCGCAGGACATCACGGTGAAGGGGGCGATGCCACGCTCGCGGCGCCGCGCCAGGCCCTCGACGATCAGCCCGAAGGTCGTCTTCGGTGCCGCGGGATGCGCCAGGTCGTGGCGGATGTCGGGGTTGTCGAGGTCGAACTCGCCACTCACCGGATGGAAGTTGTAGCCGCCCTCGGTGACGGTCAGCGAGACGATGCGGATCGCCGGGTCGGCCATCCTCTCGATCACCGCCTCGGGGTCGTCGGGGGCGAACAGGTAATCCACCACGCTGCCGATGACCCGCGGCTCGCGGCGACCATCCGGGTGCTTGATCACCAGGGTATAGAGGTAATCCTGGGCGGCCAGGGCATCGCGCATGCGGCGATCCCCGGCCATCACGCCGACGCCGACGATGCCCCAGTCCAGGGCCTCGTCACGATTCATCAGCGCATCAAGATACATGGCCTGGTGGGCGCGATGGAAGCCGCCGACACCGAAGTGGACGATCCCCGGCGTGAGGTCACGACGGTCATAGTTGGGCAGCGCCACCTCGGCGGCCAGTTTGCCCAGGTTGTCGTTGTTGAGTCGGGTCATAGGGAGTCTCCGGCCGAGCCAGGCTCGGCTTGGTGGGCCCGGGGCATGGAGGTCAGCGCCACACTATGTCGGGCGGAATAGAGTGCGACTTGACCAGTCGCGCGTTGGGCATGTCCTTTTGTCGCGCCTTCTCCAGAGCGCTGACAGGATCCTGGCCCATATCGATCCAGCGCTCGAAGAGTCGCTGTTCCAGGACGTCGTCGGCCACGTCAAGCAGCACCCTCAGGTCGAAGAGGCCATGCAGCCCGGTCCAGGGTGCCTGGTCGAGCAGCAGGTAGTTGCCCTCGACGATAACGATGCGCTGCTCGAGGGTGATCAGCCGACCGCCAGCACGGGCCAGATCCAAGGGGCGGTCGAACACAGGCACCGCGACAGGCCGGTCGGAGCGGCGAATGCGCTCGAGGTCGACACGCAGTCCGTCGACATCGAAGGTGTGCGGCGCCCCTTTCACGGGCACCAGGTCATCGGGTTCCAGCACGGCGTTGTCGTAGTGATAGCCATCCATCGGCACCACCGCGGCCTGGCCGGGCAGGCGGGCATTGATGGCCTCGCGCAGCCGCGCCGAGCGGTAGGACTTGCCACCCCCCGGCGGGCCGGCCAGGGCCACCAGGAAGCGCGGGCAGCCCTTGGCAGCCTGGATCAGCCGCTGTGCCATGGCATCGAGTTCGGGATTCATGGGACTTCCTCGGGTTCACATGACGGAGCATCATGATCACTCGCCGCATCGTTCTCGCCTACCATGGGAAGGCAGGTCGGCGGCATTCGTCCTCAGCTCATCCAGTTGCCGCCATCCACGTTGAGGGTCTGGGCGACCACATAGTCGCTGTCGTCGCTGGCCAGGAAGACCGCGGCGCCACCGTAGTCGTCGGGCCGACCCATGCGACCGGCCGGTACCGCCTCGCCCACCAGGCGCTTCTTCTCGCCGAGGGGGCGGCCCTCGTAGCGGGCGAAGAGCGCATCTACCTCCTCCCACATGGGAGTATCCACCACTCCGGGGGCGATGCCATTGACGTTGATGCCGTGCCGGACCAGGTCCAGGCCACAGGATTGGGTGAGGCTGATCACCGCCGCCTTGCTGGCGCAGTACATGCTCACCAGCGCCTCACCACGGCGCCCCGCCTGGGACGCCATATTGATGATCCTTCCGCCCTGGTCACGCTCGACCATGGCCTTGGCGACGGCCTGGAGAGTGAAGAACAGGCCCTTGACGTTGACGGCGAACTGCTTGTCGTAGCTCGCCTCGGTCACCTCCAGCACCGGGGCCATGTCGAAGATGGCGGCGTTGTTGACCAGGATGTCGATGCCGCCGAAGCGTTCCTTGATCTGCTCGATCATGGCGTCGACCGAGGCCCGGTCACAGACGTCCAGATGCACGCCCATCACCCGCGCAACGTCGCCACCAGCCTGGTCGGTGAGGGAGACTAGGGCCTCGTCGATGGCGCCCTGATCGATATCGGCGACCACGACATTGGCGCCTTCGGCCAGATAGCGCTGGGCGATGGCCAGGCCGATGCCTCGGGCACCGCCGGTGATAACGGCAATCTTGTCTTGAAGCTTCATGTTGTCATCCTTTTTGCTGTTGTGGGTGAGCGGGTCAATGGAAGAAGGGAGTCAGGGGTCAGGAGCGAACCGACTTCCGGCAGGTACCTCGCCACAGCTGAATCAGCTCGGCGAGGCCACTCATGTGTGTCAGTACCTGCCAGGCGCCGGCCTCCTGGAGGCGTTCGGCCTGGCCCGGCTGCACATGGCTGGCCCCGGTGAAGCCGATCACCGTCATGCCGGCAGCATGGGCCGCGGTGACACCCGAGACGCTGTCCTCTACCACCAGGCAGTCCCCGGGGAGGCGTGCCAGCTCACCTGCCGCCAGGTGGTAGAGATCGGGGGCGGGCTTGGGACGGGCCACCTGGTCCGCCGTGAACACCGGCGACGCCTCAAGCAACCGATCCAGCCCGGTGGTCGCCAGGGAGGCCAGCACCCGCTGCCGGCGGCTGTTGGAGACCACCGCCTTGGGCAGGTCGATGGTGGCGATCGCCTCGGCCACCCCCGGCATGGCCTGGAGCTCGCGAACCAGCCGCGCCTCGATGGTGTCATCCACCAGGGCAGTGGCCGCCGGCGGCAGGCGATGCACGCTCAGCCCCTCCAGGTGGCGCAGGATGTTGCCCGTGGTCATGCCCAACGCCTGACGCAGTACCGTGTCGGCATCGAGGTCGGGCAACCAGTCGCCGAGCAGTTCCACCAGCGTCGCCTCGGCAATGGTCTCGCTGTCCACCAGCACGCCATCGCAATCGAAGATCAGGGTGTCCATGAGCACATCCGTCACAGGCTGTCGGCGTCGGAGGCGACGCGGTTGTCCCGGCGCGTCAGACGCGCGAGGGGGTGCTGGTGCAGGCTGGGCAAGGCCAGGCCGCTGGCATCGAAGAGATGGGCCCGCTCCGGCTCGAAGCCGAAGCGCACCTTGTCGTGGACACGATGCGCCACGTCGCCATCGGCCATGATGGTGACCATCAACTCACCCATCTGCACGTATAGCGAGGTCTGGCCGCCCAGCCGCTCGAGGACCTGAATCTCCCCTTCCAGCGGCCCCTGGTCATCGAGCAGCAGGTGCTCGGGACGGACACCGAGTTCCAGGGCCGAATCGACCGCCAACTCGCTGCCATCCGCCGGTACGCTGCAGGTCCCGCCGCCGGGCAGCCGGATCTCGACCCCCTCGGCGTGAGCCCGCTCGAGCCCGACCTCCAGGAAGTTCATCTTCGGCGAACCGATGAAGCCGGCCACGAAGCGGTTGCAGGGATGGTGATAGAGCTCCATGGGCGAGCCCACCTGCTCCACCTCGCCGTCATGCAGCACCACGATCTTGTCGGCCATGGTCATGGCTTCGATCTGGTCGTGGGTGACGTAGATCATGGTGGCGTCAAGCTCCTCGTGAAGCCGCGCCAGCTCGATGCGCATCTGCACGCGCAGCGCCGCGTCGAGGTTGGAGAGCGGCTCGTCGAACAGGAAGATGCTGGGGTTGCGGACGATGGCCCGGCCGATCGCCACGCGCTGGCGCTGGCCACCGGAGAGCGCCTTGGGCTTGCGATCCAGCAGCGGTTCGAGCTGCAGGATCTGGGCCGCCTCGAGGACCTTCTGGCGGCGTTGCTCCTTCGGCACCTTGGCCAGCCGCATGCTGAAGCCCATGTTGTCTTCGACGGTCATGTGCGGGTAGAGCGCATAACTCTGGAACACCATGGCCAGCCCACGATCGGCCGGGCCGACGTCGTTGATGCGCTGCCCATCGATGACGATATCGCCGGAGGTAGCACTCTCCAGGCCGGCGATCATGCGCATCAGGGTCGACTTGCCGCAGCCGGAGGGGCCGACGAAGACCACGAACTCCTTGTCGTTGACCTCCAGGTCGATGCCCTTGATGACGTGAGTGTCATCGAAGCTCTTGGTGATCTGCTTGAGTTGTAGTGTTGCCATGGGGAAATTCCTTTACTTGACGGCGCCAAAGGTCAGGCCGCGTACCATCTGCTTCTGGGTCATCCAACCGAGAACGAGGATGGGGGCGATGGCCATGGTCGAGGCCGCGGAGAGCTTGGCCCAGAACAGCCCCTCGGGACTGGAGAAGGAGGCGATATAGGCGGTCAGTGGCGCTGCGTTCGATGAAGTGAGGTTGAGGCTCCAGAACGCCTCGTTCCAGCTCAGGATCACCGACAACAGGCCGGTGGAGGCGATGCCCGGCAGGGTCAGCGGCATCAGCAGGAAGAGCACTTCCTGCAGCGTGCTGGCGCCATCCATGCGCCCCGCCTCGAGGATGTCCTTGGGCATGTCCTTGAAGAAGGTGTAGAGCATCCACACCACGATCGGCAGATTCATCAGGGTGTAGACGATGATCAGGCCGGTGCGGGTATCGAGCAGACCCACGTCGCGGAAGATCAGGTAGATCGGCACCAGCACCCCGACCGACGGCAGCATCTTGGTGGAGAGCATCCACAGCAGTGTGCCCTTGGTGCGCTTGGTGGGCAGGAAGGCCATCGAGTAGGCGGAGGGGATGGCGATCACCAGCGCCAGCAGCGTCGAGCCGAAGGCCACCGCGACGCTGTTGAGCGCGTAGCGGGCATAGCCCGAGCGGTCTTGGACCGCCTGGTAGCTCTCCAGGGTCGGCGAGAAGATCAGGCTGGGATCGGCGATGGCCGCCGCTTCTGTCTTGAAGCCGGTCAGCACCATCCAGAAGATCGGGAAGAAGATCACGCAGGCGATCGTCCAGCCGAGCACGGCCAGGCCGAGCTTCCTGATGCCGGGCGAGGCCAGCAGGGAGGGCCGGGCCGCCAGCGGGATCGCGGCAGTCTCCGACCCGGGTTGCTTGGTTCTTGAAGTAGTCATGAGCGGCTCCCGTTGCCCTAATCTTCCAGGTTCTTGGCCACCATGCGGACCAGGAAGATGGCGACGATATTGGCCAGGATGATCGCGATCACCCCGCCTGCGGAGGCCATGCCGACGTCGAAGTCGAGCAGGGCACGGATGTAGATCAGGTAGGCCAGGTTGGTAGTGGCAAGCCCCGGACCGCCCGAGGTGGTCACGAATATCTCGGCGAAGATGGTCAGCAGGAAGATCATCTCGATCATGATCACCACGCTGATCGCGCGCTTGAGGTGCGGCAGGGTGATGAAGAAGAAGATCGCCACCGGGCCGGCCCCATCCATGCGCGCCGCTTCCACCTGGTCCTCGTCCAGCGACTGCATGGCGGTGAGCAGGATCAACAGGGCGAAGGGCAGCCACTGCCAGGCCACGATGATGATGATCGAGGTCAGCGGCAGCGAGGAGAACCAGTCGACAGCCGGCAGGCCGAAGGACTCGGCGACCCAGGAGAGCACCCCGTTGGAGGGGTGCATCATCATGTTCTTCCACACCAGGGCGCTGACCGTGGGCATGACGAAGAACGGCGAGATGGCCAGCACCCGGGCGATGCCGCGCCCGGCGAACTCCTGCTGGAACAGCACCGCCAGCAGGGTGCCACCCACCACGGTGATCGCCAGCACCCAGCCGACCAGCAGCAGGGTCGTGCCCATGGCCGACCAGAGGGCGGGATCGGTGAACAGGTATCGGTAATTTTCCAGTCCGGCGAAGCCGGTCATGCCGGGCATCAGCAGGTTATAGCGCTGGAAGGAGAACCACAGGGTCATGCCCAGCGGCACCAGCATCCATATCAGTAGCAGGGTGACGGCCGGCGCCTGCAGCGACAGGGTCCTAAGACCCCCGACGGTGCGGCCGGAAGCGCGTGTCTTGTTCATGAGATTACCCGCGAAACCAGGTAGGGAAAGGGACCCGGCCGGGGCGACCCGGCCAGGAGCAGCTGAGCTGCGTCAGTCGTCGAGGTAGCCGGCACGTTCCATGGTGCGCTCGGTGGCCCGCTGGGCACTCTGCAGGGCCTGTTCGACGGTCGAGTCACCGGTCAGGGCCGAGGCCACCATCTGACCCACCCGGGTACCGATGGACTGGAACTCGGGGATGCCGACGAACTGCACGCCGATGTAAGGGCTCGGCTTCAGCGTCGAATCGGTGGGATCGGCGCTGCGCATCGCCTCGAGCACGAAGTCGGCGAAGGGTGCCGCGTCGCGGTACTGCTCGTTGGCATAGGTGGACTCACGGGTGCCGGGCGGCACGCTGGTCCAGCCCTCGGTCTCGCCGACCAGTTCGATATACTCCTGAGAGGTGGCCCATTGGATGAAGGTGCGCGCGGCCGCCTGGTTCTCGGAGGTGGCCGGGATCGCCAGCGCCCAGGACCACAGCCAATGCGAGCCCTTGGGAGTCTTGGCCACCGGTGCCGGTGCGAAGCCTACCCGGGTGGCGAAGTCGGGATCGTCGTAGAGCTTGCCGGCTGCCGAGGTCGCATCCACCCAGATCGCGCAATTGCCACGCGAGAACAGCGCCAGGTTCTCGTTGAAGCCGTTGGAACTGGCCCCGGGCGGGCCATAGTCGTTGAGCAGGTCGACATAGAAGCCGACTGCCTCCTGCCATTCGGGAGAGTCGAGCTCGGGGTTCCAGTCCATGTCGAACCAGCGTCCACCGAAGGTGTTGACCAGGGTCGAGACGAAGGCCATGTTCTCGCCCCAGCCCGGCTTGCCGCGCAGGCAGATGCCGGCCAGCTCGTTGTCGGGATCATTCAACTGGCCGGCCCAATCGCGCACCTCGTCCCAGCTCGGCTGCTCGGGCACCTCGATGCCGGCCTCGTCGAAGAGGTCCTGGCGGTAGTACATCATCGAGCTCTCGCCATAGAACGGCAGCGCATGCAGGGTGCCCTCATGGGAGAGGCCGTCGCGGACCGACTGCAGCAGGTCATCGACCTGGTAATCCGCGGGAAGATCATCAAGCGGTGACAGCCAGCCCCGCTCGGCCCAGATCGGGACTTCGTAGGTACCGATGGTCATGACGTCGAACTGGCCGCCGCCGGTGGCGATATCGGTGGTCATGCGCTGGCGCAGCACGTTCTCTTCCAGCACCACCCAGTCGAGCTCGATGTCGGGGTGGGCCGCCTCGAACTCCTCGGTGAGGCTCTGCATGATCACCATGTCGTTGTTGTTGACCGTACCGACGGTGATCTCGGTCTGTGCCTGGGCTTGGGAGGCGGCGGCGACGGCCACCGTCAGGGTGGCCAGCGGCAGGGCTCGGGTGAGCTTCATGATGGGCTCCTCTCGGGACTCGTGTTGTTGTGTGTCAGGCTAACTTGATCAATTTGATCATCGATCAATCAAATGATCGGACACGAGTCCACAAAAAGCAAAGCCCTGCGACCTAGACTTTGGTCGGAAGAAAAAATAGATTCCGCAGTTTCAAGAGGTTGAGGGACTACTCGGCAGCCCGCTCGGTGATATAGCGCGCCGCCACCTCATCGGTGACCAGCCCCTTGAGCCAGCCGCCGCGCAGCGCGGCGAGGATCGCTGGCGCCTTGTCGATGCCCGCGCCCAGGGCCACCAGCGACTGCCCGACCAGGGTCTCCAGCGGCAGGCTGGTGACGCGACGGGTGATGGTGCAGTCGATGACCCGCCCGCGCTCGTCCAGCGGCCAGCCCAGCAACTCACCCACCGCCTCCCTGCCGAGCAGCTCATCGAGCTCCATCTCGGTGATGAAGTGATCCTGGAAGAGGGTCGCCTGGCGGTCGATCTTGCCGATGCCGATAAAGCCCGCCTCCGCGTCGCGGGCCACCTCGCTGATCGCCTGGAAGAGACGCTGCTCCTGCATGGCCTGCTTCTCATCCACCGAACTTGCCACCACCGGTGCCGGCAGCAGGAAGCGCTCACCGCCAGTCTTGTCGGCCAGCACCATGACGCCGTCATAGCGGTTGGAGGAGCCGTCGCGGGCCACGTTGCCGACCAGCGAGACGAAGCGGTGCTGGGGGCGCTCCACCCGGCTGAGCGCTTCCACGGTGGCACGCACGGCACGTCCAGTACCCAACGCCAGGGTCAGCGGCTCGCTGCGCTCCACCAAGCGCGCGATGCGCTCGGCGCCGGCCACCGCCAGGTAGTGCGCGGCACCGTCCGAGGCCCCAGGCTCCGCAGGCACCACATCGCAAAAGTCGAGGCCAAAGCGCTCACGGATGGCACTGCCCATGGCCATGCAGGCGGCAATGGGATGATCGATATGCACCTTGATCAGCCCCTCCTGGCGGGCCAGCGCCAGCAGACGCTGCACGCCCGGACGCGATACGCCCAGCTGCTGGGCGATCTCGTCCTGGGTCATGCCTCCCACGAAAGACATCCAGGCGGCCCGCGCCGCCTGGTCCAGCTTGACTTCAAACTTGTCCACGGCTCGTTACCCCTAGGCCCTTGCGCCTGTTCTGCGCCATCATACAAAGTTGTCCAACATCCACAACGCCAAGGAGACTTTCCATGCCCATCGCCATGATCACCGGTGCCACCTCAGGCTTCGGCCGCGCCGCGGCCTATCGCTTCGCCGCCGCTGGTTGGTCGCTGGTCCTCACCGGCCGCCGCAGCGAACGCCTGGAGGCGCTCGAGCAGGAGCTCGGCGACAGGGTCCGGGTGCTGACCCTCACCCTGGACGTGCGAGATGCCGAGGCGGTGGCCCGCGCGGTCGAGGCACTGCCCGCCGAGTTTCGCGAAGTCACCTGCCTGGTCAACAATGCCGGCCTGGCACTGGCACCCAAGCCGGCCCAGGAGGTCGACCTCGCCGACTGGCACACCATGATCGACACCAACGTCACCGGGCTGGTCAACGTCACCCATGCCATGCTGCCGCGGCTGATCGCCACCGGCGCCGGGGCGAGCATCATCAACCTCGGCTCGGTGGCCGGCAGCTGGCCCTATCCCGGTGGCCACGTCTATGGCGCCACCAAGGCCTTCGTCGAGCAGTTCGGCTACAACCTGCGCTGCGACCTGAAGGGCACCGGGGTCAGGGTCACCGACATCTCGCCGGGCATGGCCGAGACCGAGTTCACCCTGGTGCGCACCGAGGGCGACCAGGCCGCCTCGGATGCCCTCTACCGCGGCACCACGCCGCTGCAGGCCGAGGACATCGCCGAGCAGATCTTCCACGTGGCGACGCTGCCCGACCACATCAACATCAACCGGCTGGAGGTGATGCCGACGCGCCAGACCTGGTCGCCCTTCACCATCGACCGGGACTGAGGCGCTCAGGCGCGGCCCCCGTCAGGCACTGCCAAAGTAGCGCTCGCGATCCTCGGCGGTGATGTCACTGACATGCAGCGGGAAGGCGGCATCCTGCCGGTCGTCGTAGAAGTGGCGCAGGGTGCGCTCGATGGTGGGAAAGGCGAGCGCGTCCCAGGGGATCTCGTGCTCCTCGAACAGCGCCACCTCGAGGCTCTCGGGCCCCGCCGCGAAGCCGCCGGCGAGGTCGGCGAGGAAGATCATGTAGACCTGGTCGATGTGCGGCAGGTTGATCAGGGTATAGAGCCCGTGGATCTCGACCTCGGCACAGGCCTCCTCGCGGGTCTCGCGGGCGGCGGCCTCCAGGGTGGTCTCGGCGTTCTCCATGAAGCCCGCCGGCAGGGTCCAGAAACCCTTGCGCGGGGGAATGGCACGGCGACACAGCAGCACCCGGCTGCCGCTCACCGGCAGGGTGCCGGCGACGATGCGCGGGTTCTGGTAGTGGATAGTGCCGCACTGATCGCAGAAGTAGCGCGGCCGGTCATCCCCGTCGGGAATCGCGAAGCGCACGGGTTGGCCACAGTGACTGCAGAAGTTCATGGCGCTCCCTGGCAGGCTGGCGGGTGGCTTCACGGCCACCCGGTCAGGGCTTGACGCCGCTCATGGCGGCCGAGTAGAAGGAATCAAACCCGATGGAAACCCCATGTTAGAGAACCTTCGCGAACGCCTGCAAGCGCACCGCCCACGCCGGGTCGGCCTGCGCCTGCCCGAGGCCGCGGTGCTGCTGCCCATCGTCGACCGCCCCGAGCCGACCCTGCTGTTCACCCGCCGCGCCGACCACCTCAACACCCACAGCGGCCAGGTCGCCTTCCCCGGCGGCAAGCGCGAACCGCAGGACGCCGACCTGCTGGCCACCGCGCTGCGCGAGTCCCGGGAGGAGATCGCCCTGCCGCCGGAGCGCGTGGAACTGCTCGGTCGGCTCTCGGACGTGATCTCGCTGCACGGCCTGCGCGTCACCCCCTGGGTGGGGCTGATTCCGCCCGACCTGCCGCTCGTCCCTGACCCCAGCGAGCTCGACGCCATCTTCGAGGTGCCGCTGTCGCACTTCCTGGAGGACCAGCGCACCCACACCGACGTGATCCGGGTCGACGGCCGCGACTACTACGTACCCAGCTACCGTACCGATGGCCACGTGATCTGGGGGCTCTCGGCGATGATGCTGGTGGAACTGCTCGCCGAGGGCTTCGCCATGCCGATCAGCCTCTTCGAGCGCCCGCCGGGCGAGCTGCTCTTCCGCCCCGAGCGCCGGGTCTCCAGTCCATGACGACGACCACGCTCCCCTCGGCCACCGCCCTGCCCCACGAACGACTGGCCGAACTGGTCGACGCCCTGGTGGCCCAGGGCTGGTACGTCGGCGAGGCCTTCATCCCCGCCGAGCTGTGCGCCGAGCTCTACCAGGAAGTGGCCGCCATGGCCGACCACCAGGCCCTGGAAGCCGCCAGCATCGGGCGCGGCCGGGCACACGCCCTGCGCCGGGACATCCGCGGCGATGCCATCCGCTGGCTGGACCGCGAGAGCCGGGCCCGGCGCCGCTACCTGGAGGCCATGGGCGAGCTGCAGCAGGAGCTCAACCGGGCGCTGTTCCTGGGGCTCTTCGAGTACGAGGCCCACTTCGCCCACTATCCGCCCGGCGCCTTCTACCGCAAGCACCTGGACAGCTTCCGTGGCCGGGCCAACCGGGTGGTCTCCACGGTGGGCTACCTCAACCCCGACTGGCCCGCCGACGCCGGCGGCGAGATAGTGATCTTCGACGCCATTGATCCCGAGCGTGAAGTGTCCCGGGTACGCCCCGAGGCCGGCACCTTCGCCTGCTTCCTCTCCGACAGCGTGCCCCACGAGGTGCTGCCCACCCGCCTGCCCCGGGCCAGCATCGCCGGCTGGTTCCGGCGCAATGCCTCGCTGGGCGGCCTGGTGGACCCCGCGCACTGATGGCGGACGAGGCAGCGATGGACGAGACACAGCGACTGCAGGCACGCGTCGCCGAGCTGGAAGCGCGCAATGCGGCCCTCGAGGCCGAGAAGGCCCACTACCGCTGGCTCGCCAACAGCACCACCGACCTGATCTCCCGCCACGCCCGGGACGGCACCTTCCTCTACGCCTCCCAGGCGGCCCGGGACCTGCTCGGCTATGCCCCCGAAGAACTGATCGGCGTCTGCGCCTACGACCTCTTCCACCCTGCGGACCTCAGCGACCTGCTCAACAAGTCACCGCGGGTCTACTACCACGACGGCTTCTACCAGCAGACCTACCGCTTCCGCGCCAGGGATGGCCACTATGTGTGGTTCGAGACCACCAGCCGCACGCGCCGCGACCCGGCCAGCGGCGAGCTGATCGATATCCTCTGTGTCTCCCGGGACGTGAGTCGGCGCATCCGCCTCGAGGCCCACCGCGAGCGCCTGGCCCGGGTCGTGGAGTCGACCACCGACTATGTGCTGTTCGTCGACGGCCACGAGCGCATCTTCTATTCCAACGAGGCCGCTCGCCGGCTGCTCTCGCGGCCGTCACGACGCTTCCGGGAAGACAGCGAGGCGCCCCTCGATCAGGCCTACACGCCGGATGCCCTGGCGATACTGCGCGAGGTCGTGCTGCCCGCCGTGGCGCGCTACGGCTCCTGGAGCGGCGAGCTCGAGATGCGCGGCCCGAACGGGCCCGTGCCGGTGCTCAGTGTGGTGATGGCCCACTCGGCGCCCGGCGCCGAGCCCGACCACCTTTCGCTGCTCAATCGCGACATCGGCCTGCGCAAGGCCGCCGAGGCCCAGGAGCGCCGCCATCAGGAACAGATCGCCCACGCCAACCGTCTGGCCACCACCGGCGAGCTCGCGTCCAACATTGCCCACGAGCTTAACCAGCCACTGGGGGCCATCGCCAACTACACCAGCGGGGCCCTGATTCAGCTCGCCGCCGACCCGCTCCGTTCCGCCGACGCGCTACGCCTGCCCCTCACGCGCATCAACACGCAGGTCCAGCGCCTGGCCGAGCGGCTGCGCCACATCCGGACCTTCGTGCGCAAGGGGCAGACGCGCCCCCGGCCAGTGACGCTGCACGAGGTCATCGACGCCGCCTGCCGGCTCTGCGAGTGGCAGTACCAGCAGACCGGCGTGGCACTGGAGCACGACCTCCAGGACGGCCTGCCCCGGGTCCTGGCCGACCCGGTGGCCCTGGAGCAGGTGCTGGTCAACCTGCTGCTCAACGCCCTGGAGGCGAGCCGCGGCCGACCCGAGGCCGACCGGGTGACGATCCACGCCCGGCGCACGGGCCCGCGGGAGGTCGTCCTCACGGTCAGTGACCGTGGCCCCGGGGTGCCGGCGGAGGCTCGCGAGCGGGTCTTCGCCCCCTTCCACACCAGCCGTCCCGAGGGGCTAGGGATGGGCCTGGCCATCAGCCACTCGCTGATGGAAGCCATGGGCGGTGACCTGCGACTGCTGCCCGTCGACGGCGACGGCGGGGCCAGCTTTGCCGCCACCCTGCTGGCGGAGCCCGGGCTGGCCACACCGGGCTACCGCACGCGATGAGGCGGCCGTGATCACGCGCATCGACCATTGAGCTCGACGCCCCGCCTCGGTCATGATGGATAGAGGGAAAGCACTCAAGGACGAACGAGCCACGGCATACCGCTGGAGGAGCCATATGCAACCGCTGAGCTACTACTACTACAACGTGCTGGAAGGCCTCGAGAAGCCGAGCGATGTGCCGACGTCCCACCTGCAGGAGGGCTACGACATCCTGTATCGGCATGGCGGGCGCATCGAGATCGACCTGATGCACAGGGCCGAGGATGGCAATGCTCAGGGCGAGCCCTTCCACTGGTACGAGGAGCTCGATGACGAACAGCGGGCGAAACTGCACAAGGCCCTGGATGGCGGTGACCCGGCGAAGATCCTCAAGATCTTGCAGCGCAACGGCTATGCCGGCGTGCTCTACCACCATGCCTGGGAACACTTCCGGGAGGCGGACTCGGCGTGATCACCGCCAGTATCGCTGAATGCCCGGGTGCCGCCACCCGATAGCGATGCAGGGCTCGCGAATGTTCGCGGGCCCTGCTCCTGTCTGACCGGCAGACCTTATTGACCCATGCCGACAAGCCAGGCCACGTCAACTAACGTGGAGTCGACGACGGTTCCGAGGGCGCCCCCTTTGCCGCTACACTGCGGGCAGGCTCCACCCTGGCCACCCCACTTCGACCCTACCCCGAGGCGCCCGTGAGCGAGCCCCCCTCCTCCAGCATCGCCATCGTCGACGACGACCAGGCCCTGCGCGACTCGCTGGCCTGGCTGCTTGACTCCGTGGGCATTGCCAGCGGCACCTTCGCCGATGGCGAGGCCTTCCTGTCCGCCGACCCCGAGGGCTTCGATGCCCTGCTGCTGGACGTGCGCATGCCAGGCCTCTCGGGCCTGCAGGTACAGCAGCGGCTCAACGACCTCGAGCACGCCCCCCCGGTGATCTTCATGACCGGCCACGGCGATGTGCCCATGGCAGTCTCGGCGCTGAAGGCCGGCGCCTTCGACTTCATCGAGAAGCCCTTCAACCCCCAGCAGCTGATCGACACCGTCCAGCAGGCCCTCGCCGAGCATCGGCGTCGCCGGGAGGCCAGGCGTCGCCTGGCCGGGCTGCAGGCACGCTACGCGGCCCTGCGCCCCAAGGAGCAGCGCATCCTGGTCCACGTGGCCGAGGGGATGACCAGCCGACAGATCGCCGAACAGCTGGGGATCAGCGCCAAGACGGTGGAGGTCTACCGGCTGCGTGCCATGAAGGCCCTGGGGGCCGCCAACCTCGCCGAGCTGGTGAGGCTCTGCGTGGCGCTGGGACTGGTGGAGACGCTGCCCGACGAGGCCTCCCCTGGCTGATCGGCTGCCCGCTCCCGGGCGCCTGGCAGTACCCTCCTAAGCCTCTAGACTGCAGGAGGGGAAACACGGCCGCATCGGTGGGCGCGCCAGACACCTGCGCAGGGGAGATCACGCCATGAACAGGACCGCCATCCGGACCCTACTGCGTTTTCTCGCGGACAATGACCGCTACCGCGGCAAGATAGACGGTATTCGCGGGCCGAAGACACGGGCACGGCTGGCTCGGCCGGAATACGACACCTGGTGGCGCCTCTGAGAGGAAGAGGGGTGGTCAGCCTGGGGCGCACGCGAAACTTCGACTGGATGCATGTGCAGGCGGCCAAGCTCTGACACCAGGCGCCTCAGTCACGCAGGATGGTCATGCGGCGCGTCTCGTCTTCGGGGAAGACGCGGCCACTCTCCAGGGCGGCGAAGAGGTGCTGGAACACCACGCCAGGCTCGCCGAACACCTCGCCGGAACGGAAGTAGGAGTGCCCCTTGGGGTAGTCATAGCGGGTATTGACGTCGTCGCAGTCCACGGCGAAGACGTTGCGCGCCACGCGGCTCATGTCCTCCGGGCCGGAGTGCCCGAGGCGCCGGGAGGCGATGCGGCTCTTCAGGTTCGAGGCCTTGCTGGCGCGCAGCGCCAGGTCATCCGAGGCGAAGTAGACCGTGACATTGCGTGAGGCATGGACGATCAGCTCGCCGCTGTGCCCCTCCTCCAGCGACTCGTTGACGATATCGGCGGCGATCAGGAAGGTATTGCGGAACAGCATCGGCACCCCACCCGGCACCGTGCTGCCGAGTTCCAGGTACTGCCCCGCCGCGACTTCCTCGCAGTAGAAGACCGAGTTGCTGGCGGCGTTGTTCTTGAGGTCGAAATCGAAGGGTCGGTTCGCCCGGGTGCGGATGCTCTGGGTGGGGAACCGGTTGGTGATGAACAGCATGATGAGCCACCTCGAGGAGTGGACGGCAGAAACGCTGCCATTCCTCTTGAAGCTAGCACAGCCTCCCCCGGCGGCCAGGTCACGGTCACGTCAGCCACCGGTCACAGGCCACGCGGCTCATCTGCCCAGCATCGCCAGGTACTGCCTGAGGACCACGGCATTGTTGTGGCGAACGTCCCTGGCAGCGAAGACCAGGGTGACGGTGTCGCCGGCGGCCCGCTCGGCCAGGTCTCTCAGCGTCTCGCGATGCGCCTTGAGCTCGGCCAGGTAGCGCCGACGAAACTCGCCCCAGCCGAGGGCCCCGTCATGGAACGCCTTGCGCAACTCGTCGCTGGGGGCAATCTCCCTGCGCCATTCGTCGATTCGCGCATCGGCCTTCGCCACCCCGCGGGGCCAGAGGCGGTCGACCAGCACCCGGTAGCCATCGTCTCGACTCGGGGCCTCGAAGGCACGCTTCAGTTCGATGCTCATGGAGGAACCTCCTGGCGGCGAATATCCCCCAGTGTAGCTAAGCGCCGGCTCAGGCCTCGAGCACGTGGCGCAGGAACTTCACGACCTGGTCGGTGGTAGTGCACCAGGCCTGAGCTTCCGCGTCGACCTCCTTGAGCGGATGGACGATCTCCTCGCTGTGCAGGCTGGCCTGGCCTGGTCGCTGGGGCGGCGGACGACAGGCTCGCCCGACTATCAACTGGAGTGGCACGAGGCCACCTGGCAGTTCACCTCGGCCGAGCATCGCGACCGCTTCGAGGTCGACCCCGAGGTCTACGCGCCGCAGTACGGCGGCTGGTGCGCTTGGGCGGCGGCCCGCGGTGAAGCCGCCTCGACCGTGCCCGAGGCATGGAAGGTCGTCGACGACAAGCTCTACCTGAACTACAGCCGCTTCATCCAGTGGCGCTGGGAGCGCGACATTCCCGGCTACATCGAGGCCGCCGATGCCCACTGGCCGGATATTTTCGAGTGACGATCCCGCCTGATGAGCGCCATCAGGCGGCCGGCACCAAATAGCACGCTCACGCCACCCCAACGAAAAGGGCCCGCGATTTCTCGCGGGCCCTTTTGTGTGTTGGATGAGTTCGTCGACTCGATGAGGTGGCGGGTAGCCCCCTGATCGTCGGACAAGGTTCCAACATGTCGTTATCGAAGGAACGCAGAGGTCGGTGTGGGGAAAGGACGGCAATCGGCCAGCAGAGGACGATCCGGCGAGCCTGATATAACGCCCGGTTCACGCGCCGGTTTGGAGCGGCGAAGCAGCGGAAAATCGGTCGCTGTGCAGCCGATTGTTCAAGCCTGCCCAGCCAGTACTGCGGACGCCGCCGGTCATGGGCAACAGCCAGAATCTGGAAATCACCAGGCCTCTCTCGGTAAACGATAGACAGGGGAAACCTGTGAAGGGGCGCTCTACGAATATCTAGTGGCAACTCGACATGCCAAGCTTTTGGTGACTCGCCAACTAAATTGGCCAGGGCCTCAAATTCCTCTATGAAGGCACCACCCAATCCCGGAACTTTTGATTCGTAATAACCAACTGACTCCAGGAATTCGGCTTCCGCTGCCGGGTGAAAAGAATAGTTCATTTGATCAGTGCTCTAGCCTTCTTCATTACCTCATCGCCAGACACAGCCTGAACTGTGCCATTATCGAGCTCTTCGCCTCTGCGCCGGGCCTCAAGCAACCAATCGGACCTGAGCTCTTCTTCTGACGGGGACTCCAGACTCAATACCAGTCGCTGGATCAATTGCGCTCGCTCCTCTTTAGGGAGGTGGAGCGCCTCGTCTTCAATTTTCTGGAGATTCATGGAGAAAACCTCTCGTTCACGTATTGCTCAATTTTGACACGGATAGGTATCACGTGCCACAACTCGGATTTCCCGCTTTAACGCCCGCAGCACGCGAGGCTTTGGAATGGAGGCGAAGCCGCAATGGAAAAGACGTCGCCGTGCCTGCGATGGTTATGTGCTGTGAGCGACGTTCGGAAACCTCTCGGGATGCTCAATAATTTCCTCCGTCAGGTCTACATCAATATCAGGCCAGTAGAAGTGTCCCGGGGATTGCTCCTCAACATTCACGATTGCACTGACAGGCTGCTCCTTAAACCACGGAAAACTGTTATACGGCATGAACAACTCACGGTCGTGTGCCAGAAGCCATACGCCATGTGTAGAGATATTTGTCACCTCAACTGCTGAAGTGCTGTTTCCAAGCGCTGACAAGCTCATCGCCGTGATCCTCCACCAGTGATTCGATTTCTTTCAACTGCTGCCGGTTATAGCCGTGGTTTTTGGCAAGCTCAAGATCTGGTTCAAGCTAGAATTTGGCCTCCCCATCGCCTGATACTACATGAACATACATCCGAGGTTCTTCTCGGGAAAAGAAAAAGAAGCGATACCCCTTCTCTCTGAATACTGTAGGACTCATCCATACTCCTCAGACACAACGCCCGGCATCACCGGTGACGGAACCGCAGCGGAGCGGAGGTTTTTGCATCCGGTGCATGGCCTGGTTAGCTACCGATCCTCATGCAAGCGACCTTCGACATACTTGTGGAGAATGCTGGCAACAAGTGTTTGATAGGGAATACCTTCAGCCAGCGCTTTTTTTTGCAGCCCACGAAGATCCTTGGAAGAAAGCCTGATGTTGATGCGGGCATCCTTCTTGAACATGGCTTCGGCATACTGCTGATGTTGCGCTTTTTGACTCTCAACATCAGGCGCACGCTGTAGCTCTCCAGCATCGAACGCGTCCAAAACTTCCTGCTCTTCTTTATCCAACCTACTCATTTCGGACCTCCCAAATAGGTTTTGGTCGCTTTCCGGCTCGGAATGATCGTTTTCAAAAACACTTCGTCTTCCGATTCTACAAAGGACACTAGATAGGCGTATCCCTCTACTTCAATCACATGAATCTTCTGGCCTGGATACCGTTCCTGATTCTGATACTCGAACGTATCCAGGATACCTCCGATCGAGATGTGCAAAACCACATCCTCGAACGAGATGCTCCTTCTCTCTTGGAGGAGCTTATTCTTCTCTGGGTTCCATGTGATAGGTTTCATGAGTGAAGAGTAGCACATCGTGTGCTTTTTGTACTCAATAGATAACGCCCGGTTCACGCGCCGGTTTGGAGCGGCGAAGCAGCGGAAAATCGGTCGCTGTGCAGCCGATTGTTAAATCCTTTGGCGTACGGTATCCTGACCATGACCAATATCCTGTACAGGAGCAGTTTTATGGATGCCATTAGCTATACAGCCGCTAGAACCAATCTAGCAAAAACCATGGAACAGGTCTGTGAAGACCATTCTCCGGTGATCATTACCCGAAGCAAATCACAGTCCGTGGTCATGATCTCTCTTGAGGACTACGAGGCGCTGCAAGAGACCGCCTATCTCCTGCGTGCACCAAGGAACGCTCGTCGCTTGCTGGAATCTGTTGCCGAACTGGAGCAAGGCGGTGGTCAGGAAAAGGAACTTCTTGAATGAAACTCATCTTCTCCGAGAACGCCTGGGAAGACTATCTGTACTGGCAGAAAAGTGACAAAAAGATCCTTAACCGAATCAACAAAATGATCAAGGAGACCAAGCGAAAACCGTTTGAAGGTATCGGTAAACCGGAGCCCCTCAAGCACAGCCTCGCCGGTTACTGGTCTCGCCGAATCAACGAGGAACACCGAATAGTGTACAAAGTCACGGATGACGCTTTACTTATCGCCCAGCTTCGATACCACTACTGATTTAACGTTTAGCTAAGTGGCGCGTGTAAGCGCGTCTGGTGGAGGCCCGACAGGGCCGGAACGCACTTGAGCGACTTGTTATGCGGCTATGCCTTCTACTTGCAAATGACTAATGTCGGTTCTCTGGCTGGCGTGCTCGAAGGTGATCGCGCATACATTCCCGTCGGAATCTAAGTCAAGAAGAGTGTTTTCATCTAAATCTCGGGTTTCCGAGATTTCTCGGCCCTGGAACTCAATATACAGCGTGTCGGTGTCTTTAAAGTACTGGACTTTCATGACTTGAATCCTCGATCGAAGAATGCATTAGGGACCGTCTCTCGGTCCGCAAGCAAAACCACCCGAAGGTAGCGGCCTCCCGCCTCTGGAATCCGGGCCCACCTCCGAATGCGTCCGTCAGATTGGACATGCTGGTGCTCCGGGCGTTCGACTGCCCTCTGAATCCACTCGTCCCGTATTCCGGAGCGATCCGGGCGACTTCGGGTTGCTTCGAAATACCGGGTAGTCCTCATATTTCTACTCTACAGCCCGCATAACGATAAGGATAACTTGACGGCGAAAGCGTAGCGACGATAGGAGTGTAGCTTTTGCCGGTCAAATTGACCCGCTGTTCAGCACAAAACTTCAGACCAACAACGCACCGGAACCACCACAGCATTTCTTATATTTCTTCCCACTACCGCAGGGACAAGGCGCATTCCTTCCAACCTTTTCGGATACTGAAGGCGAAGAAGGATTCAACATTTTCTCAAAATCCGACATGTCTTCAGGTTTATCTAATTCAAACCCAATGATATAGTGCCACCCATGTTCCGCACATGTTTCAGCAATATATCTTGCTTTTTCTTCAGAATATACACGAACGATTATTGGTCGTTTCTCTGTTCCTAGTTTTGCCATTTTAACTCCATGTTCTTGGTTGCTCTTTAGTGCTAACGCCCGCCATCACCAGTGAAAAAACCGCAGCGAAGCGGAGGTTTCGGCATCCTGTGCATGGTCTGGTTATATGCTGCTTCAGGCTGCAACAAGCTTCTTCACATTGAGCTCTTTGCGATGTTGTTCGGCATGCCAGAGTTCATATTGGGACTGCTGATTCAGCCAGCTTTCTGCCGAAGTATCGAAAGCAATAGAGAGCCGGATCGCCATTTCGGGACTGATACCGGCCTTGCCATTCAACACGGCACTCAGCGTTTTTCGGCTAACACCCAATGCCTCTGCCGCCGCCGTGACAGAGAGACCAAGGGGCTCAAGACAAAGCTCTCGCAGTACTTCACCCGGGTGCGGAGGGTTGTGCATTAACATTAGCATTACCTCAGTGATAATCCTCATAGTTCACAATCTCGGCATCTCCGTCTTCGAACCGGAAGGTCACTGACCAGATTCCGGCCCGGGTGCCAGAGAGTTCGTGCAAACGAAGACCGGGTAAGTCCATATCTTTGGCATTCGACGCTGCATTCAATCTACCGAGAATGAGCCGAAGTCTCCTTTCGTGAGCGGCCTGAATCCCTGCAGTGCTGCCGGACTTGAAGAATTTTGCCAAGCCCTTGTGTTTGAAGCTTCGAATCATTCCCTGAATGTACCCTGTAACGTGTCAGGTGTCAAAGCGCATAACGGTTCAGCATTTCTTCGCCGTGCGGAGCATGGCGTATAAATGCCTGTTGGACTAAGCCGCCCATCAGGCTGCTACACAGCTTCTATAGGGTATTGTATTGGCCGGTGTGCGGCCTGAGACGTCAGGTCGCGCGCAGTCGGATCTGTTACGAGGCGTTCGGGCAGTGATGTTGGCCATGATCCCAGTTCCCTCCGGGTCCAATTTGCCCCAACGTAGCGCGCTTGCTGGTCGAAATCCATCACCAAGACGAGCGCCGCTGTGACCCGCGAGCGGGCCGGATCGGCATCCGGTGCCTTCTCGACAATTGCCAGCGCCTGGCGGATCTGTGCCAGGCGTCGTCGCCGGCAGCGATTGGCCAGAAAGCCGTAGTGTCGGACCCGCATCAGCCACGTGGGCAGCACGTGGAGCAGGAAGCGGCGCACGAATTCCTCACCATCGAGGACGAGCTGTTTACGCCGGTCACGGTCGCGGTAGTCCGTGTAGCGCAGGGTCACCTCTGAAGGATCCCCACGAATTCTGTGCTATTCGGCGCATAATGCCTGCTCCTTGACCTCCTCACGAAGGTTCTCTCGGAGAATTTTCCAGGAGGGCCAGGGCACGGCGCCGGGCCGTTGACGCCGAAGCCACTCCAGTCCCAGGCGC
>NZ_JARANW010000024.1:0-55296 GCF_029889825.1 Halomonas sp. 11-S5 | reverse complement strand
CCCCCCCCCCCCCCCCCGCCCGCGCCTCTCCCCCCGCCGCCGGCGTCCTCCCCGCCGGCCGGTCTGGCGTGCCTGGCGGTGGTTCCGGTGGCGGCGCTGGTGGTGGTTCCGGCGGTGGCGCCGGTGGTGGCGCCGGTGGTGGTGCTGGTGGTGGCGCCGGTGGTGGTGCTGGTGGTGGCGCCGGTGGTGGTGCTGGCGGTGGTGCCGGCGGTGGTAGCTGACGCGTCTCCATCCATTCAGTACGTAAGGGACCCGGCATCGGCCGGGTCCTTTTGTATCAGCAGATCAGGATCAGCATATCAGGCGTCTCTGCCCTCGAGCCCGAGCGCCCAGAGGATGAAGGCATCCTGGCGAGCGTTATCGTGCCAGGCCTTGAAGCGTCCCGAGGCCCCGCCATGGCCGGCGGCCATGTCGGTACGCAGGAGGATGGGGCGGACTTCCGTCGGGCGGCGATCCGAGGGGCGGTCAGCCGCAGGATGGCCTTTACCGGCCTGGTCGCGGCCCAGTTCCTTGAGGCGGGCATAGAGCTTGGCAGGCTCCCAGTACGGCACCCGAGTGTCGTGCCAGCTGCCCTGCAGGAATACTGCCGGCCAGGGCTGTGCCGAGAGGTTGTCCAGCGGTGAGTAGTTGCCGATGCGCCGTCGTGCCTCGGGTTCGCGGGGGTCGCCCCATTCGGTGTATTCCGCGGTGGTGAGAGGCAGGTCGGGGTTCTCCATGGTGCGCAGCACGTCGACGAAGGGCACGTCGAGGACGGCGGCACAGAAGGCCTCCGGAGCCAGGTTGAGGCTGGCGCTGACCAGCAGCCCCCCGGCACTGGCGCCATAGGCCGCAATGCGTTCGCCATTGCTGAAGCCCTTCTCGACCAGGGCGTCGCGGGCGGCGAGGAAGTCATGGAAGCTGTTTGCCTTGTGCTCGAGCTTGCCGGCTAGGTACCAGGGCTCGCCGCGATCGCCGCCGCCGCGCACATGCGCTACGGCGAACGCCGCGCCGCGTGCCAGCAGTTCCAGCCGGGCGACCGAGAACCAGGGATCGAGCACCTCGCCATAGGCACCGTAGCCATACAGCAGAGTGGGCAGCGGGTGGCCGGCCAGGTCCGCACGCATCACCACCGAAACGGGGACCCGTTCACCGTCGTGCGAGGTCGCCCAGAGCCGTTCGCAGACCAGCTGCTCGGGCCTCAGGTCGCCGTGGATGGGCTGCTGCTTGAGGAGGCGCCGCTGGCCGCTGTCGAGGTCATGCTCGAGCCAGGTCACCGGCAGAGTGAAGGACTCCTCGCGCAGTCGCAGGCGGCGGGTATCGAAGTGGGGTGTGTCGCCCAGTACCAGGCTGCAGGGCAACTCCGGCAGTGGCAGCCGTTCGTCGCGGGTGATGGTGTGGTCGGCATCCAGCTCGAGGACGCGCAGGTGCACCTGGGCCTCGTGGTGGTCGCGTTCGGTGATCACCAGCCCCCAGTCGAAGGCGTCGACCCCCTCCAGGGTGTCATCGTCGCGCTGGGCGATCAGCGGCTGCCAGTCGCTCGCGGGGTCGGCCTCGCCCAGCCGCTGCTCGGCCATCACGTCCAGCCGGAAATGGGTGGCCTCGCGGTTGTGCAGCACATAGAAGTGGCCCGGGCGGTGGTCCAGGGCGTACTCCACTCCGCTTTGCCGGGGGCGGAAGCAGTGCGGCGCGGTAGCCGGCGCTCGGGCGGGGATCAGGTGGCTCTCGCTGGTGTCCTTGGAGGCGCTCTCCAGGACCAGCCACTCGCGGGAGCGGGTCATGCCGAGTCCCAGCCAGAACTCCGGGTCCTCCTCGCGCAGCACCAGCACCGGCTCGCCGGCCCTGTCATCCTCCAGCGGCAGGCGCCAGATGCTCTCCGGGCGCTGGGTGGCGTCATAGCGGGTGAAGAGCAGGGTGGCGTTATCCTCGGCCCAGCCGATCTCGGGGCCGATCTCCTCGAGCAGCCCCCTGGGCTCACCGCCGGGCAGGTGCTTGAGATAGAGCCTGTAGGTCTCATCGCCGCGGGTGTCCTCGGTCCAGGCCAGCCAGGCCTCGTCCGGGGAGAGGGCCATGTCGCCCACCTCGAGGAAGTCGTGCTCGCTGGCCCTGGCCTGCAGGTCGAGGAAGCACTGCGTGGCGTCGGGGTCGCCATTGGGATGGCGCCACCAGACCGGATAGTCGGCGTCTACCGCCGTCTCGCTCCACACCGTGTAGTGATCCAGCGGCGTCCTCAGCCCGTGCACGGCGAGTTCGCGGCGGGCCAGGTGGCCGTGGTAGAGGCGCTCGACCAGGTCGTCGAGGGGGGCGAACCAGCGGCGCGACTCCTGGTTGGCGGCCTCCAGGAAGTCGCTGACCGTTGGATCATCGCGGTTCTCCAGCCAGTGCCATGCCGGGTCGTCGGCGTGGCGCAAGCGGGTGACGGGGTCATCGGCAGGCGTCTCGGGGGCCTGGTCACGTGGCGGCTGTGCTTTCATTGCGCGAGATGTACCATACTCAGTGTATTTTCAAGAACGTGCGTCGTGGACGCACAGGTCGCGAGGTGGTGATGCTGATTTCGGATTCGATATCCCTACTATGGCTGGTCTATGTCGTGTTGTCGCTGGTGGTGCTGCTGACTGGCTACTTGGGACTGGCCTTCCTGCCGCGGTTGCCGCGGCTGGTGATCACCTGGCTGGTGGCCGGTGTGATGTGGACGCCGGCCCATTTCCGCCTGCCGCTGCTGGAGGAAGGCGAGTTCTACTCCGGCTTCGCCCCGGCGGTGGTGGTGGCGGCCGTGGCCTTCCTCGAGCGCAACGGCGCGGCCCTCATGCCGGCTACCCTGCTGGTCGCGGTGGGGGCCGGGCTGGGGGTCCTGGTGGGGCTGCTGTTGTGGTGGCGTGGCCGTCATCGCGACACCCTCGATGACGATGACTACGTGGACATGCATGACGAGGCGCCCGCCGGCCCCCGCCGCGGTGGCCGGGGCCAGCGCCAGGAGCCGATGATCGGCTAAGGAGCCCCGATGGGCGGGTATGGCATGGAAAGGCCCGTTGGCCGGCTGACCTGGATGCTGGCAATCGGCGGTGCCCTGTGGCTGTGGGCGAGCCAGGCGCCGGCACAGGTCGGCGAGGAGGAGCGGCCGGACGTCCGGGTGGTGGTCGATGTCTCCGGCAGCATGAAGGAAAACGATCCCGATCGCCTGGCGCTCAGTGCCCTGGACATGCTGGTGGCGCTGCTGCCCAACGGCGCCACGGCGGGCGTCTGGACCTTCGGTGAGACGGTCGACAACCCCCTGCCGCTGGGCGAGGTGGATGCGGCCTGGCGCGAACGGGCCCTGGCCCTGCCTCCGGCCCTGCAGGACTACCAGCAGTACACCGATATCGAGGTGGCCCTTCGCGAGGCGGCAAGGGCCGAGGCCAACGGCTGGCGCCACCTGGTGCTGCTCACCGATGGCGTGATCGATCTGTCACCGGCCCGGGGGGCCAAGCCCGAGGTCGACGAAGCCTCGCGCGAGCGCCTGGTGGACGAACTGGCCGCCGAACTGGCCGATCAGGGCGTGGCCATCCATGCCATCGCCTTCTCCGACGAGGCCGACCTGGCCCTGGTGGAGCGGCTGGCCCAGTCCACCGGGGGGCTGGCGGCGCTCGCGGAGAACCCCGAGAGCCTGCTGGGCGCCTTCCTCGACATCATCGAGCGTATCTTCCCCGCCGACCAGGTGCCGCTGGAGGAGAGGCGCTTCGTCATCGACGATGACGTGGAAAACTTCTCGGCACTGGTCTTCCACGCGCCCGACGATGCCCCCCTGACCTTGGTCGCGCCGGACGGCACGCGCTACCGGGCCGACGAGGCGCCGGACGACATTCGCTGGCAGGTGGAGCCTCGCTTCGACCTGATCCGGGTGCCCGATCCCCAGGTCGGCGAGTGGCGTCTCGAGGGGCCGGTGGGCGAGGGCAGTCGCATCAACGTCGCCTCCCCACTTCACCTGCGGCTCGCCGATCTGCCGACCACCCTCTATCTGGGCTTCGAAGTCCCGGTCCAGGCCTGGGTGGAGCGCGATGGTGACCCCCTCGGCGAGGAAGGCGAGGAACTCACCCTCTCGGTCTTGCTGCAGGACGCGGGGGGCAAGGCACAGTCCCGGATCACCTTGCAGGCCGAGGCGGGGCGCTTCCTTGGCCGCCTGCCGGCGCCGGCGCTGACCGGCAATGCGCGTCTGGTGATCCGTGCCGAAGGGGAGAGGTTCCACCGCCAGCGGGTGCAGGCGGTGAACGTACTGCCGGCCATCGGGGCGGTGTATCGGCCCCGGCAGGGTCGGGTGGTGCTGGCCGCCGAGCATCCCCGGCTGAATCGCGACAACACCGAGATCCATGGCGAGCTGCAGGGAGAACGTCTCGAGGCCCGGGCGGTCGGGGCCTCGCGCTGGCATCTCGACCTGCCCGAGCTCGACGAGGAACTGAGCCAGCCACTGCTGCTCACGGCCACCCTCGAGCTGGATGGCGAGACCCGCGAGCTGGCCCTGCCGCGCCTGATACTCAACCCCGAAGGCCGCATCGGCATCGACCTGGCGGACGTAACCGGGCCGACCCTCGGGACCGAACGCGTCGAGAACGGGGAGCGCAGCGATTCCCCTCTGCCGCCCCCCGAGACCTCGGCCGACCGCTTCGTCGCCTGGGTCAATCGCCTGCCCGGACAGGCGCGTGATCTCTGGCAGGCGGGAGTGCCGGGCCTGCAGCGGCAGTGGGAGGCGCATCGCCATGATCCGCTTCTGTGGGCGGCCGTGGCGCTGGTGGTGGTGCTGTGGCTGGTGTTGGTGATCGGCCTGATCCGGCGTCGTCGCGTGCGACGCCCCGTACGCCGGGAGGAACCCCATGTGTGAATTGCTGGGCATGAGCGCCAATGTGCCCACTGACATCTGCTTCAGCTTCACCGGCTTTCTGCACCGTGGCGGGGGGACCGGGCCACACCGTGACGGCTGGGGTATCGCCTTCTACGAGGAGGGCGGTTATCGGGACTTCCGTGATCCCCACCCCTCGGTGAACTCCCCCATCGCCCGGCTGATCTGCGATTATCCGATCAAGTCGAACATCGTCATCAGTCATATCCGGCAGGCCAATGTCGGCCAGGTGCGCCTGGCCAACACCCATCCCTTCGTCCGCGAGATGTGGGGGCGCCCTTGGTGCTATGCCCACAATGGCCAGCTCGCCGATTGGCAGGCTTTGCCGCACTCCTTCTATCGCTCGGTGGGGAGCACCGACAGCGAGCATGCCTTCTGCTGGCTGCTCGGTGAGCTGCGCGGCGCCTTTCCCGAACCGCCGGATGATGACGCCCAGCGTCATGCCCTCTGGGGGACCCTGCACGGTCTCTGTGAGCGACTGCGGGGCCTGGGGGTTTTCAATCTTCTGCTGGCCGATGGCGACTATCTCTACACTTACTGTTCCACCAAGCTGGCCCATATCACGCGGCGGGCGCCCTTCGGCCGGGCAAGCCTCTCGGATGCCGAGCTGACGGTCAACTTCGCCGAGCACACCACGGCCGACGACGTGGTCTCGGTGATTGCCACCGAGCCGCTCACCGACAACGAGGAGTGGGTGCGCATGGTACCCGGCGAGCTGCTGGTCTGGCAGGGTGGGGTGATCCAGGCGCGCTTTCAAACGTAGGTTTCAATCGGGTGTTTTACAGCCGCAAAGGCGCTGGTATAAGGTAGGCGCAAAGAACAACAAGCCGGCTGATGACATCAGCCGCAGCGTGGAGACTGCCCATGAGCGAGAACGCCAAGCCCGCCATCCTGACCGGTCAGCCCCTTGAGGGGCTTGACGCCTACGCCTCGGTGATGGATGTCTTCCACTCCTCCGTGGCGCGCTTCGCCGACAAGCCGGCGTTCAGCTGCATGGGACGAATGCTGACCTATGCCGAACTCGACCGCCTCTCCGGGGACTTTGCTGCCTGGCTGCAGCAGGAGACCACGCTGCAGCCGGGGGACCGCATCGCCATCCAGCTGCCCAACGTGCTGCAGTTCCCGGTGGCGGTGTTTGGTGCCCTGCGGGCGGGGCTGGTGGTGGTCAACACCAACCCGCTGTATACCGAGCGGGAGATGGCCCACCAGTTCAAGGACGCCGGGGTCCGGGCCATCGTCATCCTGGCCAACATGGCCGACAAGCTCGAACGCATCCTCGAGCGCACCGATATCCAGCATGTGGTGGTGACGGAACTGGGGGATCTGCATGGCTTCCCGAAGCGCCAGTTGATCAATGCCGTGGTCAAGCACGTCAAGCGAATGGTGCCGGCCTACTCGCTGCCCGGTGCCACGCCGTTGCGTCAGGCCCTGAAGGTGGGCGCCGGGCGTCGCCATCAGGAAGTGACGTGCGGCCCCGACGACATCGCCGCGCTGCAGTACACCGGCGGCACCACCGGGCTAGCCAAGGGCGCCATGCTCACCCATCGCAACCTGGTGGCCAACATGCTCCAGGCCCGCCAGGCCATCGGCCCGGCGCTGACCGACGGCGCCGAGACCATCATCGCGCCACTGCCCGTCTACCATATCTACACCTTTACGGTGAACTGCTTGTTCATGATGGAGACCGGCAATCACTCGGTGCTGATCCCCAACCCCCGCGACCTGGACACCTTCGTCAAGACCCTCAAGGGGCTCTCCTTTACCGGTTTCATCGGGCTGAACACCCTCTTCAATGCCCTGTGCAACCGCGAGGACTTTCGCCGTCTCGACTTCTCCCGGCTGCACCTGACCATCTCCGGCGGCATGGCCCTGACCCGGGCCGCGGCGCAGCGCTGGGAGGAGGTCACCGGCTGTCCGGTGGCCGAGGGCTATGGCCTGACCGAGACCTCGCCCATCGTCAGCTTCAATCCCGTGGATGCCGCCCAGCTTGGCACCATCGGCAAGCCGGTGGCGGGGACCGAGGTGAAGGTGGTGGATGCCGATGGTCAGGATGCGCCCTTCGATGCCGCCGGGGAGCTCTGCGTCAGGGGCCCCCAGGTGATGAAGGGCTACTGGAACCGGGACGAGGAGACCGCCTGTGCGATCGACGGCCAGGGCTGGTTTCATACCGGCGACATTGCCGTGCTCCAGCCGGATGGCTACATCCGCATCGTCGATCGCAAGAAGGACATGATCCTGGTCTCTGGCTTCAACGTGTACCCCAACGAGATCGAGGACGTGGTGGCGGCCCATCCCGGGGTGATCGAGTCCGCGGCCGTGGGAGTGCCCGACGAGACCAGCGGCGAGGCGATCAAGCTGTTCGTCGTCTCCCGGGACGAGACCCTCGATGCCGAGACCCTGCGGGCCTGGTGCAAGAAGGATCTCGCCGGCTACAAGGTGCCGAGGTTCGTGGAGTTCCGCGACGAGTTGCCCAAGACGAATGTGGGGAAAGTCCTGCGACGCCAGCTTCGCGACGAGGAGCGCGAGAAGCGATAGCTTTCTTCTTGCAACCTGATAGCCACGCTTGATGGTTCCGATTAGGCGTCGTCGTGACCTCGGCGTTACAATGCACTGCCCGCTCCGGGAGTCCTGGGCGGGCAGTTTTTTGATGACCGTGACCCGGAGACGACCGTAGAGACCGTGACCCCCGAGACCCGCCAGGCCCCCGCCGCGAACGCCCAGGATGCCGCCGAGCTCGACGCCCTGACCCGCGACCTCGATGATGCCCTGCGGCGCGACGTCCCGACCCTGGACAAGCGCCTGCGCGGGCTGCGCCGTCGACTGAGGGAGGGCAAGCCCGTGGACCGCGGCCTCGTCGAGGTGCGGCGCGCGCTCGAGCGTTCGCGGCAGCAGGTGGAACGGCGTCGGGCGCGGCCGGTGGCCCTCGAGTATCCGCCATCGCTGCCGGTGGCGGAGCGTCGGGAGGACATCCTCGAGGCCCTGCGCGGGCATCCGGTGGTGGTGGTGGCCGGCGAGACCGGCTCGGGCAAGACCACCCAGCTGCCCAAGCTCTGCCTGGAACTGGGCCTGGGGCGCCGCGGACTGATCGGCCACACCCAGCCGCGGCGCCTGGCGGCGCGCTCGGTGGCCAATCGCCTCGCCGAGGAGCTCCAGGTGCCGCTGGGCGAACAGGTGGGCTACCAGGTGCGTTTCACCGACCAGAGCAGCGACGACACCCTGGTCAAGCTGATGACCGACGGCATCCTGCTCGCCGAGACCCGCCACGACCCGGATCTGATGCGCTACGAGGCCATCATCATCGACGAGGCCCATGAGCGCAGCCTTAATATCGACTTCCTGCTCGGCTACCTCAAGCGCCTCACCGCGCGGCGCCCCGACCTCAAGGTGATCATCACCTCGGCAACCATCGACGTGGCCCGCTTCGCCGAGCACTTCGGGCGCACCGACGCCCAGGGACGGGGCCAGCCGGCGCCGGTGGTGGAGGTCACCGGGCGCACCCACCCGGTGGAGGTGCGCTATCGGCCGCTGGTGCGCGATGATGACGACGAGGAGGATCGTACTCTGCAGGAGGGCATCCTCCACGCCGTGGAGGAGATCGAGCGGGTCGAGCGCGACAAGCGCTGGTTCCATGGCCCGCGCGACATCCTGGTATTCCTGCCCGGTGAGCGCGAGATTCGTGAGACCGCCGACACCCTGCGCCGTGCCGACCTCAAGGGCACCGAGATCCTGCCGCTCTATGCGCGGCTCTCCAATGCCGAGCAGAACCGTGTCTTCGCCCCCCATGCGGGGCGGCGCATCGTGCTCTCCACCAACGTGGCGGAGACCTCGCTCACCGTGCCGGGCATCCGCTACGTCATCGACCCGGGGCTGGTGCGTCTCAGCCGCTACAGCTACAAGACCAAGATCCAGCGCCTGCCGGTGGAGCCGGTCAGCCAGGCCAGCGCCAACCAGCGCAAGGGGCGCTGCGGGCGCGTGGCCGAGGGGGTCTGCATCCGGCTTTACGACGAGGAGGACTTCCTCGCCCGGCCCGAATTTACCGACCCCGAGATCCGCCGCACCAATCTGGCCTCGGTGATCCTCTCGATGCTGTCGCTGCTGTCGTTGAACCCCGATGACATCGCGACCTTCCCGTTCGTCGATCCGCCGGATTCGCGTTTCGTCACCGATGGCTTCCGGCTGCTGTTCGAGCTGGGCGCGGTGGACGCGGACAACCGCCTGACCCCGTTGGGGCGCAAACTGTCGCGGCTGCCCATCGACCCGCGCCTGGCGCGCATGGTGCTGGCCGGCGCCGAGCAGGGGGGCTTGCGCGAGGTGCTGATCGTGGTCGCCGGCCTGGCGGTGCAGGATCCCCGCGACCGGCCGGCCGACAAGCGCCAGGCCGCCGATCAGGCCCACCGCCGCTGGCAGGACCCGGACTCCGACTTCGTGGCCCTGCTCAACCTCTGGAACGGCTTCGAAGTCGCCCGCGAGGAGCTCTCCGGTAATCGGCTGCGGCGCTGGTGCAAGGATCACTATCTCAACTATCTGCGCCTGCGCGAGTGGCATGACACCTTTCGCCAGCTGCGCCAGCTGCTGCGCGACATGCAGATCGAGGTACCGCCGCCGGCCCCACGGCTTGCCGCCGATGACCCGGCCTGGGACGACAAGAGCCGCGTGGAAGCCCGCCGAGAAAGCGCCGTGGCCCTACACAAGGCACTGCTCACCGGCTTGCTCTCGCACTTGGGCCTCGCCACCGAGAATCGCGAGTACCTGGGGGCACGCAACCGCAAGTTCCTGATCCATCCGGGGTCGGGCCTTGCCAAGAAGTCCCCCAAGTGGCTGATGGCCTTCGAACTGGTCGAGACCAGCAAGCTCTTCGCCCGGACCGTGGCCAGGATCGAGCCCCAGTGGATCGAACCGCTGGCCGGCCACCTGGTGAAGCGCTCCTATGCCGAGCCGCACTGGGAGATGAAGCGCGCCCAGGTGGTCGCCACCGAGCAGGTCACGCTCTTCGGCCTGCCGATCGTCGCCGGACGCAAGGTCCACTATGGTGCCATGGCCCCGCAGGAGTCCCGGGAGATTTTCATCCGCCGGGCACTGGTGGAGGGCGAGTTCAAGACCAGGGGCGACTTCTTCGCCCACAACCGGGCGCTGGTGGAGGAGGTCGAGGATCTCGAGGACCGGGCCCGCAGGCGCGATATTCTGGTCGACGAGGAGACCCTGTTCGCCTTCTACGACGAACGCATCCCCGCGGAGATCGTCAACGGCAAGGGCTTCGAGGCCTGGCGTCGGCAGGCCGAGCGCGAGAACCGCGACATCCTGAAGTTCGACCGCGCGGCCCTGCTGGCGCGGGAGGCCGGGGAGGTCACCGTGGCCGACTACCCCGACGAGCTGGTGCTGGGTGGCGTGCGCTATCCGCTTTCCTACCACTTCCAGCCTGGGGCCGTGGACGACGGGGTGACGCTGACCGTGCCGGCGGCCATGCTGCCCCAGCTGCCCCTGGCGCGGCTCGAGTGGCTGGTCCCGGGCCTGCTGCGCGAGAAGGGCATCGCGCTGATGAAGTCGCTGCCCAAGGCGGTGCGCCGCCAGGTGGTGCCGATTCCCGACTGGGTCGACGCCGCCCTCGAGGCCATGACGCCGGACGACGTGCCGCTCACCGAGGCGCTGGGTGAATTCCTGCGCCGCAAGACCGGTGTACGGCTCCATCCCGACGACTGGCGCCTCGACCAGCTGGAGCCGCACCTGGTGATGAACCTGCGGGTGGTCGATCACCAGGGCCGGACCCTGGGCCAGGGCCGAGACGCTCGTGAACTGGAGCGCCGCTTCGAGGCCGCCGCCGGGGAGGGCGCCCGGGCCCTGGCCGAGCAGGCCAGCAGCGAAGGCGAGCTCGAGGCCCTGCCCGAGACGCCCCTGCCCGAGTCCCGGGTCACCACCCAGGCGGGCATCCGGGTGGAGGCCTACCCGGCCCTGGTGCCCGCCAAGGAGGCCTTCCGGGTCGAGCTCTTCGACCATCCCGACAAGGCCCGCGAGGCCCATCGCCGGGGCGTGGTCAGGGCGGCCATGGAACGCCTGCCCGACCAAGTGCGGGCCATCGAACGCCTGAAGGGGCTGGAGACCTGTGCGCTGCTGTTCGCCAAGGTCGGCAGCAAGCGACAGCTCATCGATGACGTGGTGGCCGGGGTGTTTGGCCAGGTGGTGGCCAGCGAGGCGCTGCCGCGCTCGCGGGGCGAACTGGAGCAGCGCCTCGAGGCGACGCGCGATGCGCTGCTGCCCCGGGCGGAGGTCCTGGTGGCCACCCTGGAGCAGGCGCTCAAGGGGCACCTGGCCGTGACCAAGGCGCTCAAGGGGCGGCTGAACCTGGCCCTGGCGCTGGTCTACAGTGACCTCAAGGCCCAGATGCAGCAGCTGGTGCATCCCGGTTTCGTCAGCGAGGCGGGGGAGTGGCTCGAGGAGTACCCCCGCTACATGGACGCGGCGCTGATCCGCCTGGAGAAGGCGCCGCGGGAGCGCATGCGCGACCAGATGCACATGCAGGAGGTCCAGGACTTCGAGGCGCGGCTGGTGGCCCGCCGCGAGAGCGAGCGACGCGGCGGGGTGGAGGACCCGGTACTGGTGGAGTTCGGCTGGTGGATCGAGGAGCTGCGGGTCTCGCTCTTCGCCCAGCAGTTGGGCACGAGGTTCCCGGTCTCCACCAAGCGCCTCGAGAAGCGCTGGGCAGAACTCACAGGGAGAAAAGCATGAGCCAAGTGGTGATTACCGGGACGGGCCTCTTCACCCCACCACACGCCATCGACAACGCGGCCCTGGTGGACTCGTTCAACGCCTGGGTGGACGCCGAGAACGCGCGCCATGCCGCTGCCATCGCCGCCGGCGAGCGTGAACCGCTGCCACACTCCAGCACCGAGTTCATCGTCAAGGCCTCGGGCATCCACAGCCGTTACGTGCTCGACGCCGAGGGCATCCTCGACCCCGCGCGGATGCGTCCCCGGCTGCCGGAACGCGGCAATGACGCGCCCTCCCTCCAGTGCGAGATGGGCCTGGCCGCGGCGCGCGAGGCCCTGGACGCGGCGGGGGTCGAGGCCGCGGATATCGAGCTGGTCATCGTCGCCTGCTCCAACCTGGAGCGGCCCTACCCGGCCGTCGCGGTGGAACTCCAGGATACGCTCGGCGCGGGCGGCTATGCCTTCGACATGAACGTCGCCTGCAGCTCGGCGACCTTCGCCATCGAGACCGCCGCCAATGCCATCCGCGCCGGCAGCGTCAAGCGGGCGCTGGTGGTCGACCCCGAGATCTGCTCGGCGCACCTCAACTTCCGGGACCGCGACAGCCACTTCATCTTCGGTGATGCCTGCACCGCCATCGTGCTGGAGAGCGAGCAGGTCGCCACCGCCGAGGAGCGCTTCGAGATCCTCGGCGCCCGCCTGGTCACGCGCTTCTCCAACGCCATCCGCAACAACGCCGGCTTCCTCAACCGGGTCACCGACAGCGATCCGCAGGCCATCGACAAGCTCTTCGTCCAGGAGGGCCGGCGGGTCTTCAAGGAGGTCTGTCCGCTGGTGGCAGCGCTGATCACCGATCACCTGGCGAGCCTCGAGCTTACGGGCGGCGACCTGTCGCGGCTCTGGCTGCACCAGGCCAACCGCCACATGAACGACCTCATTGCCCGGCGCGTGCTGGGCCATGACCCGAGCCCCGAACAGGCGCCGATCATCCTCGATCGCTACGCCAACACCAGCTCGGCGGGTTCGATCATCGCCTTCCACCTGCACCGGGGCGACCTGCCACGCGGCGCGCTCGGGGTGGTCTGTTCCTTCGGCGCGGGATACAGTGCCGGCAGCGTGGTGGTGCGTCGCCAATGAGCGTCATGACAGGGAACCGCTGGGAGGCGAGAATGCCAATGAGACAAGGGCTGACGAGATGGGTCGGGCGGGGAGCACTGGCGTTTTTGCTGGTGGCCAGCGCGGGGTGCGCCACCAGCGGGGAAGTGCGGGAGCGAAATCCCGACGACCCTTTGGAGGGCTTCAACCGCAAGGTGTTCGCCTTCAATGATGTGGTCGACCGATACGCGCTCAAGCCCGCTGCCCGGGGCTACCGCTTCGTCACGCCGGACCCGGTGGAGACCGGTGTCGGCAACTTCTTCTCCAACTTGGGGGAGATTCGCACCGCGCTCAACAGCCTGTTGCAGGGCAAGGGCACCAACGCCAGCGTGGCCACCGGTCGCTTCCTGATCAACAGCACCGTCGGCATCGGTGGCCTGTTCGACGTCGCCTCGCGAATGGAGGTCACCGGCCGCGAGGAGGACTTCGGCCAGACGCTCGCTGTCTGGGGCCTGGGCGAGGGAGCCTACCTGGTGCTGCCGCTGCTCGGTCCGAGCACGCTGCGCGATACCGCCGGGCTGCCGGTGGACATGGTTACCTATCCGACCACCTACGTGGAGGATGACGAGGTGCGCATCGGCCTTACCGCCCTGAGGGTGATCGATGCCCGGGCCGGCCTGCTCGACCAGGAGGCGCTGATCCGGGGCGATCGCTACAGTTTCATTCGTGATACCTGGCTGCAGCAGCGCCGCTTCGAAGTCAGCGATGGCGAGCAGGGCGAAGATCCCTTCGTCAACGAGGAGTTCAACTTCGATGAGGCGGACTTCGATGATGCCTTCGCCGATTGAGGCCATGACTGCATGCCACCAGCCAAGCAACTGATCGGGGTGATCGACGTGCCGGGGTCGGAGCGTGATGCCCTGGCCGAGACCATCGCCCGTGACGGCCTGGCGGTATATGCCGCCGACAGCATCGAGGGACTCCCGCCGGAAACCGCCCTCATCGTGGCCCATTCCCGGGCGGTGCCCAGCGGGGACTGGACACATCTCGCTGAATGCCTGCCGACCCTGGTGGTCAGCGACGAGCGCCAGGATGCCGACCTGCTGCGCGCGGTCGATGTCGGCCTGGTGGACTACATCGTCGACCCGCTGCGCCATGGGTCCCTGCTGCGGCGCATGATCGGCAAGGCCATCGAGGTGCATCGCCTGGCCGCGGAGCGTGAGCATGATCGTGCCCGCCTGGCCCAGCTCAATGAGGACCTGGAAGAACTCAACGAGAGCCTCGAGACGCATCTGGCGATGCTGCGCCTTGATCAACAGGCCGGCGGACAGATCCAGCGTAAGCTGCTGCCCCCGCGGCCACAGACCCTCAATGACGTGACCTTCGACTACTGGCTGGCGCCCTCGCTCTACCTGTCCGGGGATTTCCTCGATTTCCAGGCTTTCGACGAGCGCTACAGCCTGTTCTATTTTGCCGATGTCTCCGGGCACGGGGCCTCTTCGGCCTTTGTCACCGTGCTGCTGAAGTATCTCTCCAATCACTGGCAGCACGAGTGGGACGGCGAGCATCCCGAGGCCCTGGCGCCGCGCTGGCTGGCGGCGCTCAATCGCGAACTGCTGGATGCCGGCATCGGCAAGCATGCGACCCTGCTCGTCGGGGTCATTGACCATCAACGTCGTTATCTCCACTATTCGCTGGGCGCGCAGCTGCCCATGCCCCTGCTGGTGTCCGATGGCAAGGTGACGCCGTTGCCCGGCGAGGGCATGCCGGTCGGCCTCTTCCCGGGGATCGACTACCCGATGCTGGGCTGCGAGCTGCCGGAGAACTTCCGGCTGTGGCTGTGTTCGGATGGGATACTGGAGTGTCTGCCGGGCGACACCCTCGATCTGCGGCTCAGGGAGCTCGAGCGGCGGGTCCTGGCCAGCGAGACGCTGGAGGACCTACGTGGCAGCCTTGCACTGGGGGCATTGGCGGACGATGATGAAGGCGTCGCCCAGAGCGCCCCGGGACACGAGGAACTGCCAGACGACCTGACGATCATGACGTTGAGCGGATTTGGCAATGATAAACAATGAAGGCCGCATCAAGGCGGCGTTCGATTCCGGGGTCTTCGTCCTCAAGCTGTGCGGAGACGTGCGCCTGACGCTCTGCGCCACCCTGGACCGTCAGGCCCAGCAGCTGGCCGAGACCCCGGGCCTCGAGACGCTGATCATCGACCTGCGCGACACCACCAACGTGGATTCCACTGCCTTGGGCTTCCTCGCCAAGGTGGCGATGGCAGTGCAGGGCCGTGTCACCGAGCGAGCGACCATCATCGCCGACAACCCGGATGTCCGGCGGATGCTTGACGTCATGGGGTTCTCGCGCATCTTCACCCTGGTGGAGACGCCGATCACCGAGACCTGTGAGCTTTGCGATCTCCCCGAGATTCCCACCGACGTCGAGGAAACCCGCCAGCGGGTTCTCGAGGCCCACCGTATCCTGATGCGCCTGAACGAGCATAACCGCGAGGAGTTTCAGCCCCTCGTCGAGATGCTCGAGGCCCAGGAGGCCGCCTCGCACGGCCATTGACCGGGCCCTCGGCGGCCCCGGTCGGTCAGCCCTTCCTCAGCTCACCCAGCAGCGCCTCCAGCTTGCGCTGGTCGGCCATGAACTTGCGGATGCCTTCCGCCAGCTTATCGGTGGCCATGGCATCCTCGTTCATCGCCCAGCGGAACTCGGCCTCGTCCTGGGGCTCGGGGGCGCGAGTCTCGGCGTCCAGCGGCATAAGCCGACGCTCCAGGTTACCGGTGGTGTCGGCCAGCTCTTCCAGCAGCTTGGGCGAGAGGGTCAGGCGGTCACAGCCGGCCAGGGCGATGATCTCGCCGGCGTTGCGGAAGCTCGCGCCCATCACGATGGTGTCGTAGCCATGCCCCTTGAAGTGTTCGTAGATGCGCCTGACGGACTGCACGCCCGGGTCGCGGTCGCCACTGAAGTCGGCATCGGGCTCCTGCGCCTTGTGCCAGTCCAGTATCCGGCCGACGAAGGGCGAGACCAGGGTGACGCCGGCATCCGCGCAGGCCCGGGCCTGGGCGAAGCTGAACAGCAGGGTGAGGTTGGTGTGGATGCCTTCGCGCTCGAGGGTCCGGGCGGCACGGATGCCTTCCCAGGTGGCGGCGACCTTGATCAGGATGCGCTCGGGACCGACGCCGTGACGCCCGTAACGCTCGATCAGCGAGCGGGCCCGCGCCAGGGTGGCGTCGCTGTCGAAGGAGAGGCGGGCGCTGACCTCGGTGGAGACATGGCCCGGTATCAGGGCACTGACCTCTCTGCCGATCTCCACGGCCACCGCGTCCAGGGCATCGTCGATGTCGGTCGCATGGCGGGCGATTTCGGCCAGCCGTGCGCGGCGTGCCTCCTGCTGGGCCGCCTGGAGGATCAGTGACGGGTTGGTGGTGGCATCGGTGGGCGAGAAGCGGCGAATCGCCTCGAGATCACCGGTGTCGGCGACCACGGTGGTCATGGTCTTGAGTTGTGAAAGCAGGTCATCTGCCATGGCGGGATCCCTCCGGTTGTCGTGGGGGCCACTCTAGCAAGGCGAGGTGGCCGAATATAGACGATCGAGGCAGGGGCTACGGTTTCAGGTATCATTAGCTTACTATCTGTTTGTCCGGTTGCTGCCTCGGAGGCGCCTTGACCCTGAATCCTCGACGCGTGGCGCTGCTGGTGGCCGCCAATACGGCCCTGGCGCCCTTCGCCATCGATGCCTACCTGCCGGCCATGTCGGCGATCGCCGGGCATATCGGCGCCAGCATCCATCACACGGAGCTGTCGCTCTCCACCTTCCTGGCCGGCTTCGCCCTGGGCCAGCTGGTGTTCGGCCCGGTGTCCGATCGGGTGGGGCGCAAGCCGGTGCTGCTGGGTGGCCTGGTGGTCTTCCTGCTGGCCAGCCTGGTGATCGCTACGGTGGGCTCTCTGGGTGAGCTCTTGACCTGGCGCTTCGTCCAGGCGCTGGGCGGTGGCGCGACCGTCGTCAACTCGGCGGCCATCGTGCGCGACTGTTTCAAGGGCCGTGAAGCCGCCAAGGTGATGTCGACCATGGCCATCATCATGCTGATGGCGCCGCTGGTGGCGCCGGTGGTGGGCAGCGGGCTGCTGTATCTCGCCGACTGGTGGCTGATCTTCGTGTTCCTTGCCGCCTACGCCGGTTTCTTGATGTGGCTGCTGGGCACCCGGCTACCCGAGACGCGACCGTCCGGCCGGTCTGCGGCAACGCCGGCCAAGGTGCTGGTCAACTATGCCAGCGTGCTTGGCGATCGTCGGGCCATGGGCTTCATCGCTGCCGCCTCGATGTCGTTCGCTGGGCTGTTCGCCTTCGTCACCGCCTCGCCGTTTCTCTATCTCGAGCACTTCGACCTGACGCCGTCACTCTATCCGCTGGTGTTCGGCGTCAACGTGGTGGCCATGGTGGCCTCCAATCGCCTCAATATCCGCTTGCTGAGATGGCGCACGCCCCTGCAGAACTTGCGCCTGGGGCTGGGTATCCAGCTGGCCGCCGGCCTCGGACTTGCGCTGGTGGTGGTCACCGGGCGGGAGTCGCTTGCCACCATGGTGCCGCTGATCATGCTGTTCGCCGGCACCATCGGCCTGATCGCCCCCAACGCCATCACCTCGCTGCTCGACCGCTTCCATCACATGAGCGCCACCGCGGCCGCCCTGCAGGGCAGCCTACAGTTCTCCAGCGGCGCCCTGGCCGGGGTGCTGGTGGGCGCCTTCGAGGTGGACAGCGCCTGGCCGATGGTGGGCACCATGCTCGGCGCCTCGCTGCTGGCCAATTTCGGCATTCGCGTACTGGCCGGGCGTCCCGAGCTAGAGTGAGGGTCGGATTCGCCGGCGGCGGTCAAATGTCATGAAGCTGTCATCTGAGTGGGGCAAGGTGTGACTCGCGAAGGTTGCACACTGTCCCCATCAGGAGATCGCTCCATGAATCGCATCCTCAAAAGCCGCGCTGTCAAGACCACGGCCATCGCCGCCGCCGTCATGAGTGTGGCCACTGTGGCCCACGCCCGTGATCAGATCCACATCGTCGGATCCAGCACCGTCTACCCGTTCGCCAGCTATGTGACCGAGGAGTTCGGTGCCGTGACCAGCAACCCGACGCCGGTCATCGAGTCCACCGGTTCCGGCGGTGGACTGCGCCTGTTCTGCAACGGTGTGGGCGAGGGCACTCCGGACATCACCAATGCGTCTCGCCGCATCAAGCTCTCTGAGCTCGAGCGTTGCATCGAGAACGGCGTGACCGACGTCACCGAGGTGAAGATCGGTTCCGACGGCATCGTCTTCGCCCAGTCCAGCACCAATGAGGCCATCGAGCTGACCCTCGAACAGCTGTTCCTGGCCGTGGCCGCCAAGGTGCCGGTCGATGGCGAGCTGGTCGACAACCCCTACACCAACTGGAGTGACATCGACGCCTCGCTGCCGGATCGCGAGATTTCCATCTACGGCCCGCCCAGCACTTCCGGTACCCGCGATGCCTTCGAAGAGCTCGTCATGGAAGTCCCGTCAGAGGAGATGGAGGCCTACGGCGGCGAGGCCTACACTGAGGTACGTTCCGACGGCGCTTACATCGATGCCGGGGAGAACGATAACCTGATCGTCCAGCGTCTGAGTGAAGACACCGATGCCTTCGGCATCTTCGGCTACTCTTTCCTCGAAGAGAATCCCAACGCCCTGATCGGCACCGCCATCGAGGGCGTGGCGCCGGAACCCGAGGCGATCAGCGCCGGGGACTACCCGATCGCCCGCTCGCTGTGGTTCTACGTCAAGAACCAGCACGCCGATGCCGTGCCGCCGCTGTACGACTATGTCGACATGTTTGTATCCGAGGCCATGATCGGCAAGGGTGGCTACCTGAGTGACCTGGGCCTGATCCCGCTGACGGAAGCCGAGCGTGAGCAGACCCGCGAGAAGGTTGCCAACCGGGCCCAACTCGAGGTCGACGACCTCAAGTAACAACCCGTTGGGCAGGGATGCCTGATCCGGCCGGCAGCCCACGGCTGCCGGCCGTCTCACGTTCCGGCAGGCACGCTGCCGTCGTTATCCACCGAGAGAGACCTATGCAGACCAACCAACTCCTCGCCATGTTCAGCGGCGTCCTGCTGCTGCTGGGTCTGATAGCCTTCTTCCTGGGTCGTGCCAAGGCCGCGCGAGTGCGCGCCAGCGGCACGGCCATGTATGCTCAACCCGACCAGTACGCCTGGTTCGCCGTGCTCGCCACCGCCGGGCCGGCGATCACCGTGGGCGCCATCGGGGCCTTCCTGATGCTGCTGTTGGGCGCCGATATCCCCACCTTCTATTTACTGGCCGGCAGCCTAGTGATCGCCGCTATCGGCCTGATGGTGGGGGTGAGCCAAGTAAAGCCCGACTTCCATGCCCGCCAGGCCATCGAGTGGGTGATTCGCCGGATCCTGGTCGCGGCGGCCATGATCTCTATCTTCACCACCTTTGGCATCCTCTTCTCGATCGTCTTCGAGGCGCTGCGATTCTTCCAGATGCACAGCTTCTGGGACTTCATCACCGGCACCGTCTGGAACCCCGGCGCCAGCTTCCTGGCCGCCGCGGGGCGCGGCGACGAGGGCGGCAGCGCCGCCCAGTTCGGTTCGGTGCCGCTGTTCGCCGGCACCTTCATGATCACGGCCATCGCCATGCTGGTAGCGATTCCCGTGGGCCTGCTCTCGGCCGTCTACATGGCAGAGTTCGCCCCGTCGCGGGTGCGCACCCTGGCCAAGCCGACCCTCGAGGTGCTGGCCGGCATTCCCACCGTGGTCTATGGCTTCTTCGCCGCCATCACGGTGGCGCCGATCATCGTCGACGTGGCCGGCTTCTTCGGCCTGGATGCCTCTTTCAACAATGCCGTGGCGCCCGGGGTGGTGATGGGCATCATGATCATCCCCTTCATCTCCTCGCTTTCCGACGACGTGATCAGCGCGGTACCGGACAGCATGCGGCAGGGCTCACTGGCACTGGGCATGACCAAGGGTGAGACTATCCGCGACGTGGTCATTCCCGCGGCGCTGCCGGGGATCATCTCCGCCTCGCTGCTGGCGGTCTCGCGGGCGCTGGGCGAGACCATGATCGTGGTGATGGCGGCGGGCATGCGGCCCAACCTCACTGCCAACCCGCTGGAGGACATGACCACGGTGACGGTGCGTATCGTGGCGGCGCTGACCGGTGACCTGGAGTTCGAGAGTGCCGAGACGCTCTCTGCCTTCGCCCTGGGTCTGGTGCTGTTTGCCGTCACCCTGAGCCTGAACCTGGTATCGGTGCTCATGATCCGCCGCTTCCGCGAGAAGTATCGCGTCAACAACCTGTAACGCCGAGGAATCGCCGAGATGAGTCAATCCTTCGACGACATCAGCGCCCAGCTGCGCAAGCGCCACCGCAAATCGGCACGACTGAAGTGGTTCTCCATGGGCGCCCTGGGTCTCGCCGGCCTGTTCCTGGTGCTGTTCTTCACCGACATGCTGTCCAAAGGGCTGCCGGCCTTCCAGCAGGCGCAGATCCAGGTGGAGGTCGACTACAACGAGGATGCCCAGCGCATGGGGCGTGCCGCCCTGGACCCCGAGGTGTCGCGCTTGGTGAGCCGTACCTTCGAGCGCCTGATCCCGGTCCGCATGCGCGACAATCCGTCGCTGATGGGCACCACCGAGACCCGCTGGGTGCTGGCCGACAGCGAAGTGGATCAATACCTCAAGGGCAACCGCAACAAACTCAGTGAGTCCCAGAAGACCACCGTCGATGCCCTGGTGGAACAGGGCCGGGCGGAGCTCAAGTTCAACACCACCTTCTTCACCAGCGGCGATTCCAAGATGCCGGAAGCGTCGGGCATTCTCTCCGCTGCCGTGGGCACAGTGATGACCTTGCTGGTGACGCTGGCCATCGCCTTCCCCATCGGGGTGATGACGGCGGTCTACCTGGAGGAGTTCGCCCCCGACAACCGCCTGACCCAGATCATCGAGATCAACATCAACAACCTGGCGGCGATTCCTTCGATCCTGTTTGGCCTGCTGGGCCTGGCCATCTTCATCAACTTCTTCGGCGTGCCGCGTTCCACGCCGCTGGTCGGCGGCATGACCCTGGCGCTGATGACCCTGCCGGTAATCATCATCGCCACCCGCACGGCACTGCGCAGTGTACCGGACACGATCCGCCACGCCGCCTTCGGGGTGGGCTGCTCGCGCTGGCAGGTGGTGCGCGACCACGTGCTGCCGCTGGCCATGCCGGGCATCATGACCGGTTCCATCATCGGCCTGGCCCAGGCCATGGGCGAGACCGCACCGCTGATCATCGTCGGCATGGTGGCCTTCATTCCCGACGCGGGGAGCTCTTTCACCCAGGCCGCCACCGTACTGCCGGCGCAGATCTTCACCTGGGCGGGCGAGCCGGATCAGGCCTTCGTCGAGAAGACCGCCGGGGGGATTCTTGTGCTGCTGGCGATCCTGATCTTCCTTAACGCCACTGCCGTCGTCCTGCGCAAGAAGTTCGAACGCCGCTGGTAGGCCACGCTACGTTACAGGATATCCATAGATGAACATTCACGTTGCCGAGCGGAGTACCGCGCCCATGTCAGGTCACGAAAGGTCACGTCAGGAAAACTCCCGTCCCGAACCCGGTCAGCCGGTGACCCGCAATAATGACGCCCATCATGAGCTGAGCATCCGCGTTCGCGACCTCAATCTCTGGTACGGCCAGAGTCAGGCGCTGAAGAACCTCAACATCGATGTCTACCAGAAGAACATCACGGCCCTGATCGGGCCCTCGGGCTGTGGCAAGTCCACCTTCCTGCGCTGCCTGAATCGCATGAACGACCTGATCCCCAGCGTGCGTCTCGAAGGGCTGGTGGAGATGGATGGCCGCGATGTCAACGCCGCCAAGATGGACGAGGTGGCGCTGCGCCGCCGGGTGGGCATGGTCTTCCAGAAGCCCAATCCCTTTCCCAAGTCGATCTACGACAATGTCGTCTACGCGCCGCGCATGCACGACCTGGTGAGCCGCAAGGCCGACCAGGATGAACTGGTAGAGAAGGCGCTGCGCGACGCCGGCCTGTGGGAAGAGGTCAAGGACAAGCTGCACCAGCCGGGTACCTCGCTCTCCGGTGGCCAGCAGCAGCGCCTGTGCATCGCCCGCGCCATCGCCGTGCAGCCCGACGTGATCCTGATGGACGAGCCCACCTCGGCGCTGGACCCGATCTCCACGGCGACCATCGAGGACCTGATGGACAAGCTCAAGCAGCAGTTCACCATCATCACCGTGACCCACAACATGCAGCAGGCGGCGCGGGTGGCAGACTACACGGCCTTCTTCCACCTCGGCGAGATCATCGAGTACAACGACACCCGTACGATGTTCGCCAACCCGGCCACCAAGAAGGCCGAGGACTACATCACCGGCCGCTACGGCTGAGCGCCATCCTGGCTGGCATCGAGAAACGGGGAGGCTTCGGCCTCCCCGTCGTCGTGAAGGGCTGTCACATGATTGACATCCAACGGCGTTATATATGACATTCCATATGTCGTCAGGAGCCTCCCATGACGAAACAGCGCGTGCTCTTCCTCTGCAATGCCAATTCCGCCCGCTCGCTGATGGGCGAGGCCCTGCTGCGCCACCTGGCCGGCGACAGGTTCGAGGCCTACAGCGCCGGCAGTGAACCGGATGAACCCCATGCGATGACCCTGGCGGCGCTGGAGAAGCAGGGCATTTCCACCGAGGGACTGGCCAGCAAGTCGCTGGATGATTTCGCCGGCGAACATTTCAATGCCGTCATCGTGCTGTGTGACAAGGCCCAGCAGGCGTGCCGCGACTGGCAGGGAGGGAGCGACGAGCACCTCTACTGGGACATTCGCGACCCGCGACTGATCGGGCGTACCGACGCCTACGAGCAGGCCCTCAACGAGATTCGCCACCGCCTCTCGCTATGGCTGCAGATCAAGGCCCGGGACGACGATCTCTGAGGGTGTCTCCCGGCGTTCATTCTTCATCAGGAGAACACCATGCCCCTACGTATCGGCATCAACGGCTTCGGCCGTATCGGTCGCCTGGTCCTGCGTAGCCTCTGGCCCCGCGTTACGGCGGGCGAGGTCGAACTTTCGCGCATCAATGACCCGGGTGGCGATGCCGCGACCTTCGCCCACCTGCTGGAGTTCGACTCGGTACACGGACATTGGAGCCCGGGGCAGGGGATCCACGGCGATGGTGATGCCATCCTGATTGACGGCCACCGCATCGCCTTCAGCACGCACAAGGCGGTGGACGAGGGCGACTGGTCCGGCTGCCAGGTCGCCATCGAGTGCTCCGGCAAGATGAAGACCACGGAGGCGCTTCAGGCCTATCTCGACCAGGGCGTCGAGCGAGTGGTGGTCAGCGCGCCGGTGAAGGAGGCGGGCGTGCTGAACGTGGTGGTGGGCGTCAATGACGACAGGTACGACCCCGACGTCCATCGCATCGTCACCGCGGCGAGCTGCACCACCAACTGCCTGGCGCCGGTGGTCAAGGTGATCCACGAGATGTTCGGGATCCGCCACGGCTCGATGACCACGGTGCACGACATCACCAACACCCAGGTCATCCTCGACGCCCCGAGTTCTCCACAGAAGCCGGACCTGCGCCGTTCACGCGCCTGCGGCATGAGCCTGATCCCCACCACCACCGGCTCGGCCAAGGCGATCACCGCCATCTTCCCGGAACTCGAGGGCAAATTGAACGGGCATGCCATCCGAGTGCCGCTGGCCAACGCCTCGCTCACCGACATGGTCTTCGAACTCGAGCGCGAGGTGACGGTGGGGGAGGTCAATGCGGCGCTAGAGGCGGCCGCCGAGGGCCCGCTTGCCGGCATCCTCGGCTATGAGGAGCGTCCGCTGGTCTCCATCGACTACCGCACCGACCCGCGAAGCTCGATCATCGATGCGCTCTCCACCATGGTGATCAACGGTACCCAGCTCAAGCTCTACGCCTGGTACGACAACGAGTGGGGCTACGCCAACCGCACCGCCGAGCTGGCCCTGAAGGTGGGCCTAGGGAAGGTCGGGCGGGAGCAGGTAGATGAGATGCAGGTGGGGCGTGGCTGAATCGCTCACCGCACGCGTCAGGGCGCTGCCCTTCGAGGTGCGCCAGTACCTGCTGATCACCGGCAACTACTGGGCCTTCACCCTCACCGATGGCGCCCTGCGCATGCTGGTGGTGCTGCACTTCCACCAGCTGGGTTACTCGCCCCTGGAAGTGGCCATGCTGTTCCTCTTCTACGAGGCCTTCGGCGTGGTCACCAACCTGGTGGGGGGCTGGCTGGGCGCCCGCCTGGGGCTCAACCGCACCATGAACGCAGGGCTCGCATTGCAGGTCGTGGCGCTGGCCATGCTGCTGGTGCCCGCCACGGCGCTGACCGTGCCCTGGGTGATGGCGGCCCAGGCGCTCTCGGGCATCGCCAAGGACCTCAACAAGATGAGCGCCAAGAGCGCGGTCAAGGTGCTGGTGCCCAGGGACAGCCCCGGCGCGGGCAGCGCCCTCTATCGCTGGGTGGCGATCCTCACCGGCTCCAAGAACGCCCTCAAGGGCGCCGGCTTCTTCCTCGGCGGGCTGCTGCTGACCCTGATCGGCTTTCGTGGCGCCGTGATCGCCATGGCGCTGATGCTGGTCGCGGTGCTGGCCCTGTCGCTTGCCCGTCTCAAGGCCGACCTGGGCCGCCAGAAGCGCAAGCCCAGGTTCAGCGAGGTGTTCTCCAAGTCGCGGGCCATCAACGTGCTCTCGGCGGCGCGGCTGTGCCTCTTCGCCTCCCGGGACGTCTGGTTCGTGGTGGCGCTGCCGGTGTTCCTCTATGACCAGCATGGCTGGAGCCACTGGACGGTAGGCGGCCTGCTGGCCATCTGGGTGATCGGCTATGGCGGTGTACAGACCCAGGCGCCGCGCCTCACCGGCCTGGTAAAGGGCGGGGCGCGAGGCGTGACGGCTTTCTGGGCCATGGCGCTGGCCGGCCTGCCGGCACTGCTGGCGCTGCTGCCGCTGGCCGAGGTGGGGTGGCTGGTGGCGGGCTTGCTGGCCTTCGGCGTGCTGTTCGCCGTCAACTCCAGCTGGCACAGCTACCTGATCGTCCACTACGCCCGCGCCGACGGCGTCTCCATGGACGTGGGCTTCTACTACATGGCCAACGCCATGGGGCGCCTGCTGGGGACCCTGCTCTCCGGCTGGGTCTACCAGGTCTACGGCCTTACCGCCTGCCTGTGGATCTCTTCGGCCCTGGTGGCGGCCAGTGCGCTGATGGCCTTGGCGCTGCCGCGGGAGGCCAAGGCCTGATGACATGCCGGTCTCAGGAGGATGCCGGAGGCGCCGCTTGAGGCTCCCGCTCGGCGAGTCCGCGCAGTGCCCAGAGGCCCAGCACAGGTCCTGGAAGCAGCCACCACAGCACCCAGGGGCCCTGGGCCGCCCACAGGCTGCTGGTCAGCGAGATCGCCGGGATGGTCAGCGCGAATCCCACGGCATTCATCACCGCCAGCGTGGAGCCGACTCGGGCCAGGGGGGCGGTAGCGGCAGCCAGCGCCGAGAACTGCGGCGAGTCGGCGATGACCGTGAGTCCCCAGGCGCCGAGCAGGACGAGCAGCAGGCCGGGTGGCAGCCAGGGCAGCAGCGGATAGGCCAGACAGATCAGCCCGGAGGTGGCCAGGGCACGCCGTGCCACCCACAGGCTGCCGAGGCGCCGGCTCAAGACGCCGCCACCCACGCAGCCCACAAGCCCCAGGGCAATGACGCCGAACGATAGCCAGGGCACCAGGTCCTCGGTGGCGCCCAGGCGCTGGAGCTCCCGGGCTACCAGGAAGGGCGTCAGCATCCACAAGGCATAGAGCTCCCAACAATGGCCGAAGTAACCCCCGGCCACGGCCCGGAAGCGCGGCTCGCGCAGGCCGGCGAGGCCCTCTTGCAGTCGAGCGGGACCGGCGGGCGGTGGCAGGTGGGGGCCATCCCCGAGCAGGTGGATAAGGGCCCCGCCGGCCAGCGCGAGCAGCGAGGCACCGATCAGCGGCCATTCCCAGGGCATGCCCAGGGTGGTGCCACGAAGCAGGTGGGGCAGGGCGGTCCCCAGGGTCAGCATGCCGACCAGCCACGCCAGGGCCGCGCCCTTGTGGGTCGGTGTCCAGCCGATCACCAGCTTCATGCCCAGCGGGTAGATGCCGGCCAGGCACAGGCCGGTGGCGAAGCGCAACGCCAGGCTTGCGGCGAAGGACTCCGAGGCCAGCACGAAGGCCGCGTTGACCAGGGCGCCGAGCAGGCAGGAGACGGCAAAGATGCGGCTGGCGCGGAACCGGTCGGCAAGGCCGCTGGCGGCGATGCTCAGGGTGCCGAGGATGAAGCCGGCCTGAACGGTGAGGGTCAGCCGGCCGAGGTCGGCCTCGGTGAGCCCCAGGTCGCGGGACAGGGACAATCCCACGCCATTCACGCTGAACCACAGCGAGGTGCCGCAGAGCTGGGCAAGGACGATGATCGCCAGGGGGTGGCGGTGCAGGAAGGTCGTCATACCGCCATGGTCGCCCTCGCCCCAGGGGCAAGGCAAGTCCGGTGTCGGCCTGGCCGGCTGTTGCTTCGCCTGTGCGGCTGCATCACGTAGAATCGTGTTGATCCCAACCCGAGGAAATCTCCGATGTCGCTGGACCCGGTTCGCCTCTTCAAGTGCCTGGGCGACGAGACGCGCCTGATGCTGATGCTGCTCGTGCTGCGTGAGCAGGAGCTCTGCGTCTGCGAGATGACCCACGCCCTTGAGGAGTCCCAGCCCAAGGTCTCGCGACACCTGGCGCAGCTGCGTCGGTGCGGGTTGCTCAACGATCGGCGTGAGGGCCAGTGGGTCTATTACGGACTCGAGTCGAGCCTACCCGCCTGGGTGATGACCACCCTGGAGGCCGCGGCGAAAGGGTGCGCCCCCCGGCTCGCGCAGCGGCGCGAGCGACTCTCGGGCATGGGCAACCGTCCGGAGCGTCGCGCCGCCCTCTGCTGATCCAGGGCCTGGCCGGATCAGGCCTTGAGCAGGCGCTGGATCTCCTCGGCGCCGGCCACCTTGCCCTCGATGATCACCTCACCATCGACCCCGAGTGCCGGGGTGCGCCTCACCCCCTTGTCTCTGCGGGCGCCTGCGCCTCGGCCTCGGGGAAGTGGTGCCGGGTGTTGTTGGCGATGCGCACCAGCGCCAGCATCAGCGGCACCTCGACCAGCACCCCCACCACCGTGGCCAGCGCCGCGCCGGACTGCAGGCCGAAGAGCGAGATGGCGGCGGCCACGGCCAGCTCGAAGAAGTTGCTGGCGCCGATCATTGCCCCGGGGGCCGCCACGCTATGGGGCACCTTCCACGCCTTGGCCCAGCCATAGGCGATGAAGAAGATCAGGAAGGTCTGGAGGCTCAGCGGGATGGCGATCAGCACGATATGCAGCGGCGCCTCGAGGATCACCTCGCCCTGGAAGGCGAACAGCAGCACCAGGGTGATGATCAGCCCGATGGGGGTGATCGGCCCCACCTTCTTCAGGAAGATGTTGTCGTACCACTCGATGCCGTGGCGGGCGATCAGCAGGTGGCGGGTCACGACGCCGGCGGTGAGCGGGATGACGATATAGAGGACCACCGACAGCGCCACGGTGGCCCAGGGCACCGGGATGTCGGAGACGCCGAGCAGGAAGACCACGATGGGCGCGAAGGCGAACAGCATGATCAGGTCGTTGAGGGCGACCTGTACCAGGGTGTAGGCGGCGTCGCCGCGGGTCAGGGTACTCCAGACGAAGACCATGGCGGTGCAGGGGGCGGCACCCAGCAGGATGGCGCCGGCCAGGTACTGGCTGGCCAGGTGCTCTGGGATCAGCGGGGCGAACACCACCGTCAGGAAGAACCAGGCGATGGCGAACATGGTGAACGGCTTGATCAGCCAGTTCACCGAGGTGGTGATGATCAGCCCCCTGGGCTGGCGGCGCACGCCAAGGATGGCAGTGAAGTCGATCTGCGCCATCATGGGGAAGATCATCGCCCAGATCAGCACCGCCACCGGGATCGACACCTGGGCAACCTCGAAGCGCGAGAGGGTCTCGGGGATCGCCGGGGCGAACTGGCCGAGCAGCACGCCGGCGATGATGGCCAGGGCTACCCAGACCGAGAGGAAGCGCTCGAAGCGTCCCATGCCCTCTGCGGAGCTGGGAGCATCAGTAGCGGTGTGGTGAGTCGTCATGATGGCATCCTCTCACCGTGGGGGAGTGTCGAATATATATGAAATTTCATATGTATTCAATCGCTTTGCCGGGCGCTGTTTCATGAACTGCTATGATCGTCGCCACGCCGAGCGTCCCAGCGCTGGAGATAGCCCTTGATCGCCACCGATGCCCTGAGCCTGGAGCGGCTCGCTGTCGGCGAGCTTGCCGAGGTGAGCCTGACCATCGCCCCCTGCGAAGTTCATTGCCTTTCCGGCCCCAGTGGGTCCGGAAAGAGCCGCCTGCTGCGCGCCGTAGCCGACCTGGAGCCCCACCATGGCGAGGTGTGGCTGGGCGATATCGCCCAGGCGGCGCTGCCGGCCCATGCGTGGCGGGCGCGGGTGATGCTGGTGCCGGCCGAGAGCCAGTGGTGGGCGGACAGCGTGGGCGAGCATATGCCGCAGGTCGCTCCCGCGAATCTCGCGACGCTGGGCTTCACCCCCGAGGTCCTGGGCTGGCAGGTCTCGCGCCTCTCGTCGGGAGAGAAGCAGCGCCTGGCCCTGCTGAGGGCGATCAGCCGTCAGCCCTCGGCACTGCTGCTCGACGAGCCCACCGCCAACCTGGATGAGGTCACCACCCGCCGGGTGGAGGCCTGGCTCCTGTCGATAATTCGTGATCACGGCTGGCCGGTGATCTGGGTCGCCCATGACCCGGGACAGATCCAGCGAGTGGCGGATCGCCACTGGCGTATCGAAGCAAGCGAACTCCTCGAGGTGGCGTTATGGGCGTGATCGAGCTGGCCTGGTGGCAGCTGGCGCTGGCGGCGTTGATGGTGGTGGCGCTGGCCGCCTGCACGGCCATGGCACGACTGGGCATGGGCAGGAGCCTGCTGATCGCCGCGGCGCGCACGGTGATCCAGCTCACCCTGGTGGGGCTGGTGCTGGAAGCGCTTTTTGCGGCCGAGCGGCTGGTGTGGGTGGCGCTGATGGCGCTGGGCATGCTGCTGATCGCCGGGCGCGAGGTGATGGCGCGCCAGAAGCGCCGCCTGCTGGGCGGCTGGGCCTTCGGTATCGGTACCCTGGCGATGTTTCTCTCCTCGTTCACGGTGACGGTGCTGACGCTTACCGTGATCATTGGCCCCGAGCCCTGGTATCGGCCGCAGTACGCCATTCCGCTGCTGGGCATGATGCTCGGCAACACCATGACCGGGGTGGCCCTGGCGCTGGATCGGCTGACCGACACCGCCTGGCGCCAGCGAGCGGTGATCGAGAATCGCCTGATGCTCGGCCAGCGCTGGCAGGAGGCGGTCGGTGACATCCGCCGCGAGGCGATGCGCAGCGGCCTGATGCCGATGATCAATGCCATGGCGGCCGCCGGGGTGGTCAGCCTGCCGGGCATGATGACCGGCCAGATACTCGCCGGCAGCCCGCCGGCCCTGGCGGTGAAGTACCAGATACTCGTGATGTTCACCATTACCCTGGGGACCGGCTTCGGCACCCTGGTGGCGGTGGCGGCGGGCAGCCGTCGGCTGTTCGATGGCCGCGAGCGACTGCGCCTCGACCGTCTGGCAGCGCCCCGTGGATAACGATGACGCCCGCTGCCCCTCCGGAGGCAGCGGGCGTCGCTGGCGGGCACTTGCCGGGTCAGTCGATCAGTTCGACCGCCACGGCGGTGGCCTCGCCGCCGCCGATGCACAGGCTGGCGATGCCACGCTTGCCGCCCCGGGTGCGCAGGGCATGAATCAGGGTGGCGATGATCCGCGAGCCGGTGGAGCCGATGGGGTGGCCCTGGGCGCAGGCGCCGCCGAAGACATTGACCTTGTCGTGGGGCAGGCCAAGGTCGTCCATGGCCATCAGGGTCACCACGGCGAAGGCCTCGTTGATCTCGAAGAGGTCGACATCATTCACGCCCCAGTCGAGTTTCTTCATCAGCGTGTCGATGGCGCCCACCGGGGCAATGGTGAACTCGCTCGGGTGACGCGAGTGGGTGCTGTGGCCCAGCATCCGCGCGATCGGCCTGGCGCCCAGGCGGTCGGCCGCCGCCTGGCTAGCCAGGATCAGCGCCGAGGCACCATCGGAGATGGAACTGGAGTTGGCGGCGGTGATGGTGCCGTCCTTGGCGAAGGCGGGGCGCAGCGAGCGGATCTTGTCGAGCTTGGCCTGGAAGGGCTGCTCGTCGTGGTCCACCACGCTTTCCCCCTGGCGGCTGGTGACGGTGACCGGCGCCATCTCGGCCTTCAGGTGGCCGGCGTTGGTGGCCTCCATGGCGCGCTCCAGCGAGGCGATGGCGAAGTCGTCCAGGCGCTCGCGGCCATAGCCGCGCTCGCTGGCGACGTCCTGGGCGAAGACACCCATCAGCTTGCCGGTCTCGGCGTCCTCCAGGCCGTCCAGGAACATGTGGTCCTTGAGCTCGCCGTGGCCCAGGCGATAGCCGGTACGTGCCTTGGTTAGCACATGAGGCGCATTGGACATGGACTCCATGCCGCCGGCCAGCATCACCTCGCCGCTGCCGGCGCGGATCAGGTCGTGGGCCAGCATGGTGGCCTTCATGCCAGAGCCACACAGCTTGTTGATGGTGGTGGCGCCTATGGCATCGGGAATACCGGCCTGGCGCATCGCCTGGCGGGCCGGGCCCTGCTTGACGCCGGCGGGCAGCACGCAGCCCATGATGCCCTCGTCGATGCTGTCGGCACTGATGCCGGCGCACTCGATGGCGGCCTGGATCGCCGTGGCCCCCAGCTGCGGGGCGGTGAGGCTGGCGAGGCTGCCCAGCATGCCACCCATGGGCGTGCGTGCGGCAGAGAGGAAGACGATATCGTTGGACTGGCTCATGGTGGGCTCTCCCGGTGTGGCGTAACGGTCCCGGGCGGGACCGCATTGTCATTGTGGCCGTGATCTCGGACGGCGCCGCGTTGACCCGTCCGAGAGGCTGTGGTTTTCTCAGGGTCAACCAAGCAAGCGCTAGTGTAAATGTCGATGAATGTAATGAATGACTCACCGCGTCGCAAGGAGTTGACCCGCCAGGCCGCCCAGCTGTTCGTCCAGGAGGGCTTCGACCGGACCACGGTGCGCATGCTGGCCCAGGAGATGGGCATCAAGTCCGGCAGCCTATTCCATCACTTCCGCGACAAGCAGGAGATCCTGGCGGCGGTGATCGAAGAGGGCACCCAGAACGCTCTGGTCATCGCGAAGGCGGCCCTCGAACAGTGCGACAACTCTGCCGAGGCACGGTTGCAGGCCATGGCGCGCGCACACCTCGAGACCCTGCTCACTGACCGCAATGCCCATGTGGTGGCCCTCTACGAGTGGCGCCGTCTCGACCCCGAGGCCCGGGACCACCTGAGCCACCTGCGCGATGCCTACGAGGCGCTCTGGGAAGCGGTGATCGACGCGGCCCTGGCCGAGAGGCTGATCCATGGCGACCGCTTCCTGGTGGCCCGCTTCGTGATGGGGGCGCTCAACTGGACGGTGCGCTGGTACGATCCCGCCGGCTCGCGCTCCCCCGATGACCTGGCCCACGAGCTGGTCGCCATGATCACCCATCGAGCCTGACATCCTGGGCGCCGCCGGACCGCCACGCTCGACCATCGTCTAGTCCCATCCTGCCGTTCAGGGGTTGCCCCGTTCTCCGGGAGCCTCTAACTTGTACCTAGCGCTTGCTAGGTTGACGCTTACGTTAACTGCATATAATCACAAGTTGGGCGTGCACGCCAGCGTCGGCGCTTGCCGTTTCCTTCGTCGTCAGCATTGATCGCCACCAATCTTGTTTGCCGCCACAACAAGCACAAACCGCGAGAGGGCAGTACATGAGCACCCTTCCCGATTACCAGAGCTACCTCGAGACCTTCACCGTCGATGACGTCATCGCGCGCCTCGATGACCACCGCGACGGCAAGGCCAACGCCTTCGAGTCCTGCTGCGGACGCCACCTGCGTGCCGGCCGGGGCGACGTCCCGGCCCTGGTGCAGGAGGATACCCAGGGCCAGATCCACACCCTGACCTACGCCGAACTCGATGCCGAGAGCGCCAGGCTCGCCGGCTGGTTCGCCGAGCGCGGCCTGGGCGTGGGCGACCGCATCGCCTGCATGCTGCCGCGTTCGCCGCAGCTGCTGATGGTGGTGCTGGCCACCTGGCGCATCGGTGCCGTCTACCAGCCGCTGTTCACCGCCTTCGGTCCGGACGCCGTGGACTACCGCCTGGGGCGTGCCGACACCAAGCTGGTGATCACCGATCATGCCAACCGCTTCAAGTTCGATGGCCTGACCCAGTGCCCGCCGGTGCTCGCCGTGGGCGGCCCCGATGGCAAGCACGCCGACGACCTGGACTGGAATGATGCCCTGGCGCATGCGCCGATCGAGACCACGCCGCCGCGCCTCTCCCGGGACGAGCCCTTCCTGCAGATGTTCACCTCCGGCACCGTGGGTAAGCCCAAGGGAGTGGCCGTGCCGCTGGCCGCCATGCCGGCCTTCGCCCTCTACATGGAGCTGGCCGTCGATCTGCGCGAGACCGACCGCTTCTGGAACATGGCCGACCCGGGCTGGGCCTATGGCCTCTACTACGCCATCGTTGGACCGCTGCTGCTGGGCGTGACGACCCACTTCTGCGAGGCGGGTTTTTCTGCCGAGGGGGCGCTGGCCTTCATGAAGCGCCACCGCATCACCAACTTCGCCGCCGCGCCCACCGCCTACCGCCTGATGAAGGCCTCCGGCCTGTTCGATGACGCCCACCAGACCCTCGAGCTGCGCGCGGCGAGCTCCGCCGGCGAGCCGCTCAACACCGAGGTGGTGACCTGGGTCGAGCGCTCCCTGGGTTGCCCGGTCATGGACCACTACGGCCAGACCGAGACCGGTATGACCTGCAACAACCACCATGGCCTGGACCACCCCAAGCATGTCGGCGCGATGGGCGTGCCGATGCCCGGCTACCGCCTGGCGATCCTCGATGCCGAGTACAAGGAGCTGCCGCCGGGCGAGCCCGGCGTGCTGGCGGTGGACATCGAGAACTCCCCGGCGCACTTCTTCGCCGGCTACACCTGGCAGGAGAAGCACCCCTTCGCCGAAGGCTATTACCTGACCGGTGACGTGGTGATCAGGAACGAGGACGGCACTTTCCAGTTCGCCGGCCGCGACGATGACATCATCACCACCGCCGGCTATCGTGTGGGGCCCACCGACGTGGAGAACAGCGTGATGACTCACCCGGCGGTGGCCGAGTCCGCCGCCGTGGGCCAGCCCGACGAGATTCGCGGCGAGATCATCAAGTCCTACGTGGTGCTGCGCGAGGGCTTCGAGCCCAGCGATGAACTGGCCGACGAGATCCGCAAGCAGGTGCGCGAGCGGCTCTCGACCCACGCCTTCCCGCGGGTGATCGAGTTCGTCGAGGAACTGCCCAAGACCCCGAGCGGCAAGATCCAGCGCTTCAAGCTGCGCGCCGATGCCGTGGACAAGGCCGAGACAGGTGCTGCGTAATGACAGCCGCAAGCCTCTGAAGCGAGAGGCGCCGGGGGGCCAGGGCGAAGAGGGGGTCCTATGCCAGGGATGGCATCGGTAGCGCCCAGGGAGGGGTTCACAGCGCCCCCTCGCAGCCCTGGTGACGGAACAGCCTCGAGCGCTTTCTACCGCTGCCTTTCAACTCCAGGAACCTGATATGCACGTCAAGGACAATACCTTTCTGATCACCGGTGCCGCCTCCGGGCTGGGGGCGGCCACTGCCGAACGCCTGGTCGCCGCCGGCGGCCGGGTGGTGCTCTGCGACCTCAGCGACGCCGTCGATGCCCACGCCGAGCGCCTGGGCGGTGCCGCCCGGGCGGTACGCGGCGACGTCACCTCCGGCGAGGACATCCAGACCGCCGTCGATGTGGCGGTGGAGCTCAGCGATGGCCGCGGCCTGGCGGGTGTGGTGCACTGCGCCGGCGTGGTCAGCGTGGCCAAGCTGGTCGACCGCGAGGGCAATCCCGCCGACCTCGAGGCCTACAATCGCACCATCCAGATCAACCTGGTGGGCACCTTCAACGTGATGCGCCTGGCCGCCGCCGCCATGGCCAAGAACGCACCGGGCGAGGACGGCGAGCGCGGGGTGATCATCAACACCGCCTCCATCGCCGCCTTCGATGGCCAGGTGGGGCAGTGCGCCTACAGCGCCTCCAAGGCCGGGGTGGTGGGCATGAGCCTGCCGGCGGCCCGGGAGCTCTCGCGCCATGGCGTGCGGGTGATGGCCATCGCCCCCGGCGTGTTCGAGACGCCGATGATGAGCGAGATCCCCGACGAGGCCGCCCAGGCCCTGGCCGCCGCCGTGCCCTTTCCCAAGCGGCTCGGCAAGCCCGACGAGTACGCCCGCCTGGCGGAGCAGATCATCATTAACGCCATGCTTAACGGCGAGGTGATCCGCCTGGACGGCGGGATTCGCATGCAGTAGGCCTTCGGCCAGCCACAAGTTTCAAGACGCAAGCGCCGAGCCGCCAAGCCGCCAAGCCGCTATCGGGACGAAAGTGCCTCGGGAGGCTTGGCAGATCCTCACCCCGCTAGTTCCAGGCTGGCGGGGGTTGCGTTGTGTTTCCGATTACCTGACGCCCGTCGCCATACTGCTTGTCGCTTGAAGCTCGGCGCTTGGCGCTGGTATTAAAACGAACGCTTGACTCCCCATTCTCTCGCGCGTAATTTCAAACACATGTTCGAAAGCGGCCCTCGCCGCCTTCGCGACCCGATGTATCGGCGACCGCTTGCGGCCTGGCCGTGGAACTGGAGAGATCGAGATGCCCGACTATCAGGCCCCTCTGCGCGATATCCGCTTCGTCATGGACGAGATGCTGGACTACCCGGCCCACTACGCGCGCCTGCCCGGCGGCGAAGAGGCGAGCCCCGACGTGGTCGCCGCTATCCTGGAGGAGGGCGCGCGCTTCGCTCGCGAGGTGCTGCTGCCGCTGAACCAGAGCGGCGATCGCGAGGACTGCCTGCTGGAGGGCGGCGAGGTGAAGGCGCCGAAGGGCTTCAAGGAGGCCTACGCCCAGTACGTGGAGGGTGGCTGGCCGAGCCTCGCCGCCGACCCCGCCCACGGCGGTCAGGGCCTGCCGCACTCTCTGGCCATGGTGCTCAACGAGATGATCTGCGCCACCAACCTGGCTTGGGGCATGTACCCGGGGCTCTCCCACGGCGCCGCCGACGCGCTGCGCCACCACGGCACCGAGGCGCAGCAGGCCACCTACCTGAGCAAGCTGGTCAAGGGCACCTGGACCGGTACCATGTGCCTCACTGAGCCTCATTGCGGCACCGACCTCGGCCTGATCAAGACCCGCGCGGTGCCTGATGACGACGGCAGCTATGCGATAACGGGGACCAAGATATTCATCTCCGCCGGCGAGCATGACCTGGCCGAGAACATCGTCCACCTGGTGCTGGCCAAGCTGCCCGATGCCCCGGAGGGCTCCAGGGGCATCTCGCTCTTTGTGGTGCCGAAATATCTGCCAAACGAAGCAGGCGAGCCCGGCGAGCGCAACGGCGTGGTGTGCGGCTCGCTGGAGCACAAGATGGGCATCCACGGCAACGCCACCTGCGTGATGAACTTCGACGCGGCACAAGGTTTCCTGGTGGGCGCGCCCAACACGGGGCTGGCCTGCATGTTCACGATGATGAACGCCGCGCGCATCGGCGTCGGCATCCAGGGCCTGGGCCTCATTGAGGCGAGCTTCCAGAATGCCTTAGCCTACGCCCGCGACCGCCTGCAGATGCGAGCGCTCTCCGGGGCCAAGGCCCCCGAGCAGCCCGCCGACCCGATCATCGTCCACCCAGACGTGCGCCGCATGCTGCTGACCCAGAAGGCCTTCGCCGAGGGTGGCCGGATGCTGGTGCTCTACACTGCCCAGATGATCGACATCGTCGAGCATGGCACGGATGCCGCTGAGAAGGAGCGCGCCGACACCCTGCTGGGCCTACTGACCCCTATCGTCAAGGCGTTCCTTACCGAGGTGGGCTTCGATGCGACCAACGAGGGCGTGCAGGTGTTCGGCGGCCACGGCTTTATCCAGGAGTGGGGCATGGAGCAGCTGGTGCGCGACGCGCGCATCACCCGCCTCTACGAGGGCACCACCGGCATCCAGGCCCTCGACCTGCTGGGCCGCAAGGTGCTGATGAGCCAGGGCGAGACCTTGAAGGTCTTTACCAAGGAGATCCACAGGTTCTGCCGGGACGAGGAGGGCAACAGCGAACTCGCCGAGTTCGTGCGCCCGCTGGCCAAGCTCAACGCCGAGTGGGGCGAGATGACCCTGGCCATCGGCATGAAGGCCATGAACGACCGCGAGGAGGTGGGCGCAGCCAGCGTCGATTACCTGATGTATGCCGGCTACGTGACCCTGGCCTACCTCTTTGCCCGTGCGGCGAAGCAGGCCCGGGTGGCGCTTTCCAAGGGCACCGAGGAGGCCGCCTTCTACCGCGCCAAGCTCGATACCGCGCGCTTCTTCTACCAACGCCTGCTGCCGCGCACCCGCGCCCACAAGGCGGCCCTGGAAGCCGGTGCCGAGCCGCTCATGGCGATCAGCGCCGAGGACTTCGGCCTGGGCTTCGAGATCTGAAGAATCGGCAGCAGTTTGCCGTCCTTCTTGGAGTGCTACTGACGGTTTGATTGGCGGACCGGGAAAGAGCAGGATGCAATGCAATGCGTCGGCTATCTGTTCTGCCGTTCTTTTTTTGTTGGAGATACTGTCTCATGCGTGTCTTTGCCAATCCGGTCGGTGCCGGATCCCTCTGGTTCGACAACCTCGCCACCGCCTCCGGCACGCCCGTGGCCTATGACCCTCAGGCCAGGGCCTTCATCACAATGCCGCCGTTCTGTGCCAATCGCGACGTGATCGGCTGCAATTGGATCGCCCCCAAGCAGGACGGTTTCTGTCGCGCCTGCGCCATGACCGAGCTGGCTCCGGACACCTCCATACCCAACGCTGTTCCGCATTGGGCCCAGACCGAAGCTGCCAAGCGCTGGGTGCTCGACAACCTGGGGCGCTGGAACTGGTTCCGTCCCGAGGACCCCGGGGCTCGTCCCGTGTTTCACATGCTGGCCGAGGGCCACACTCCTGTACCCATGGGGCATGTCGGGGGCGTGGTGACGATCAGTGTGGCGGAGGCAGACCCGGTCCTGAGCACTACCCGTCGCGAGGCCCTGGAGGAGCCCTACCGCACCATGATCGGTCATATGCGTCATGAGATCGCGCACATGCTCTGGTGGCGCCTCAGCCTGAGGGAAGATTTCCTCGATGCCTTCCGGGCCATGTTCGGTGATGAGCGGGAGGACTATCCCGCCGCACTCGAACGCTATTACCACAATGGACCACCGCCCGACTGGCGCTCGCACTTCGTCAGCACCTATGCCGCGGCACACCCTCACGAGGATTGGGCCGAAACCGCGTCTCACCTGCTGCATCTCACGGATATCGCCGATAGCTTCGTTGCCGCTGGCTTGTCCTCCTCTGACCTGCCGCATCTCGGCTGGGACCCGTACATGGAGTCAGATGCCGAGAACCTGATTTACATTGCGACGCACCAGGTCATGGCCGTCAACCACATCAATCGCGCGATGGGATTGCCGGATCTCTATCCCTTCGTGCTTTCCGAAAAGGTTCGCCGCAAGCTTGTCTTCATGCACGACTGGCTTCGCCGAGGTGCCCAAGGGCTTTGAGCCGGACTCGGACTCTGGATTGTGCTTCCAGGGGCTCCGGTGCCAGTCCTTAGAGAAGGCTCGAAGCCAGGGATGGCGTCTGCAGTTTCTCGGCCAATTGGCTGGCACCGATCCCAACTCGAAGGCATGATATGCGCCTTGACGCTCCCCGAGGCGGCGAGCGACGGCTACGCGCACGAGGAACCGCCCATGTCACGAACAACCCGCTTGCAAGACCTGATCCGTGTGTTGCGTCACCACACAGGCCCCATCGGCGGACCGGAGCTTGCCCAGCGGATGGGGATCACCCTGCGCGCCCATCTACCAGGATGTTGCCACGCTGCCTCCCTACGACAAGCCGATCCCGGTCGAGCAGCTTGAGTTCGAGGCAATCACCGGGTTTCCCGATGAAAGGCGAAACAGTGAAATCGGTAAATGACGATGGGTTTGGAAACGCACGGGCGAAAGCCATGAGCCGGTCGTGAAAATCGATGATTCATGGGTCACTCGGCAACGCATGAGTCCTGGAAAGGAGTGAAACGATGTCACGGCAATTTGCCATACTGGGATTGGGCTATTTTGGCATTACGGTTGCCCAGGAGCTGCGTCGCCAGCATGACGAAGTGCTGGGTGTCGACATCGACGAATCTCGTGTGGACAGCTACGCGGACCTTCTCAGTCATGCGATTGTCGGGGATATCACCGACGAGAAGATCATCTCCCAGCTTGGCCTCGGTGAATATGATGCGGTCGTCATCGATACCGACGACAACCTGGAGGCCAGCATGATATGCACGCTGCTTGTCCGGGAGCAGAAAGCCAAGGAAGTGTGGGTCAAGGCACACTCCGATATGCACTACCGTATTCTCAAGCGTCTCGGGGCAGATCACGTGGTCTTCCCCGAGTTTGACATCGGTGTGCGGGTCGGTGAAAGCCTTCACTATCATGCCCTGGTTGACTTCATTGATCTCGGTAATGGTCACTTCGTGGTGGAACTGCAGGCCACGGAAGCGCTCGATGGCTCTTTCCCCTCGGTAGGCCACCTGTGCAAGGATCGTCCGAGCCTCTCGGTCATTGCCATCAAGCGAGGGAGCGAGCTCATCAAGGCCCCATCCCGGGATATGGTGCTGGAAAAGAAAGACAGCCTGGTGCTGTTGGGAGAGCTAGACGAGCTCAGAGACCTCGGCAATCATCTCTGAGTCGACTCTCGGCCCAGATCCGCACGCTGACAGGAGGTCCAGATGGGAATGCGTGAGCGTCTTAGGCGACCGGTACGCCGCGCACCACACGGCCGTGTAATCACCCTCTCCCTGCCGGAACTCCTGCTACTGGGCTTTCTCGCGCTGAGTGCCGTGGGAACCTTGCTGTTATCACTGTCCATCGCCGCCTACCACCCTCTGACGTGGCATCAAGCCCTGTTTACGGCCACGTCGGCGGTGACGGTAACGGGGCTCGGAGTGGTGGATACCTCCTCCCTGACATGGTTCGGCCAGGGAGTGGTCTTGGTACTGATACAGGTTGGCGGCCTCGGGTTCATGACCTGTGCGGCCATGATGATGGTGATGCTGGGCGTCCGCCTGCCCATGAATCAGAAGAAGCTGATTAGCGAGAGTCTCGACCATACCTCCTTTCCCTCTCTGATCCAGATGGTGCGGTTGGTCATGATCTTCTCCCTGATCGCCGAGCTGAGCGGCACCCTGCTGCTGGCCTTCGCCTGGGTTCCGGACTACGGGCTGGCCGAGGGGCTTTGGGTCAGCGCCTTCCACGCGATCTCGGCCTTCAACAATGCCGGTTTCTCCACCTGGTCCGGCAGTCTGACCCACGAGGTGGCCGATCCCCTTGTCAATGCCGTGATCAGCCTGCTGTTCATCACCGGCGGGCTCGGCTTCCTGGTTATCGCCGAGCTGGTGAACTGGCGTCCCGCGGCAAGGGTGTCACTGCATACCCGCATCGTACTGCATGCCACATTCTGGCTGGTGGTGGTTGCCATGCTGGCGGTGCTGGTCCTCGAGTGGCAAAACCCCGCGACACTGGGCGGGCTGGATGGTCTGGGCGCGCGGTTTCAGGCCGCCTGGTTTCAGGCCGTGACACCCCGCACTGCCGGCTTCAATACCCTGGATACCGGCGCGATGTCCGACCCCACCGCGCTGCTCACGATGTTCTGGATGTTCATCGGTGCGGGGTCGGGCTCTACCGCCAGCGGTATCAAGGTCACCACCCTGGTGGTCCTGCTGCTCGTGGCGCGGGCTTTCCTGAGAGGCGAGGCCAGACCCGTGGCCTTCGGCCGTTCGCTGCCGGACAATACGGTGATGGAGGCGGTTGCCGTGGCGCTCGCCGGAATGCTGCTGATCTTCACCTGCCTGCTGATCCTCACCATTACCGAGTCAGGCCAGACATTCCTCGACCTGGCCTTCGAATCGGTGTCTGCCTTCGGCACCGTGGGGCTCTCTCGAGGCATCACCGGTGAGCTGTCGGTGCCTGGCCAGCTGGCCATCATCCTCACCATGCTGCTGGGGCGTGTCGGCCCCATCTCCTTGGGTTACCTGATTGCCAAGCGCAAGATCAAGGGATTTCGCTACGCCGAAGGCAAGGTACATATCGGCTAGAAAGTGCCGTTTTCAGGTGTTCCAGGACTTGCAGGTCACCGTCGGGTTGAAGGGCTCGAGGTTGCCGCTGGGGTTGTCGCGGAACCAGACGTGCTGGTCGTAGTGCGGCTCGACGTGGTGGGCCTCCTCGGCAGGCGTATCCGGGTCGTTGACCATGTAATCCCAGGTGCGGCCCGCGAGGATCGGCGGCTCGCTCTGGCCCGAGGCCTCCCAGGCCTTGCGGAACCAGGTTCTCGACGCAGACCAGCACCAGGGAGCCGTCCGCCTGAGGCTCGTAGAGCAGGATGGCGGGGTTCATGTTGGCCGACCTGGCAATATCCTTTCGATGAGAATAATTATCGATAGTAGGCGTGGCCGGCGGCGACTGTCAATGCGGGGCCGTGGGCCATGGGCCATGGGCCAGGCGTGCCGGAGTGGCGGGGCCCGTCGCTTCCGTCCAGACTTGCGCCATGTATGGGACCGGCACCTGGCGGCCTCGGTGAGCTGCTGGCCGGACGGGTCCGCGGACACGTCGTGGTCGCCATGGCGCACCAAGAAAAAGGGCAGGGCTCTGGCCCTGCCCCCTTGGTCAGCTTCCGTCTCTACGCGAGATGGTCTTCAAGGCGTCACTAGACGTAAAAGTCCAGATCCTCCTGGGCCTTGAGTAGATCCCGCATGATGATCGGATCGTCACCGAAGAAGAACACCAGGCCCCAGTGCGTGCCGAACGCCGAGCGGTCCGGTACCGTCTCTTCGGTGGGCGCCACCAGCTCGTGGGACTCGAAGTAGGGGTGTTCGATGGTTTCCTTGGGCATCTCCAGCTTGCTGACGACACGGCGCCGCGGGTAGACGCCGAAGCAGCCCGCATAGCCCTTCGCGTCGACCACTTCGCGGGGGAAGAATGCCTCGACCTCCTCCTTGGTGCTCTTGGGGTCGAAGACCAGCATCGAGGCCTGATAGGCACTGAAGCCGTAGGCCCGCTCGATGAGCTCGAAGGCCTTGAAGCCGGGTGGGCGATAGGCGACCTCGCCGAAGTACATTTCGCCGTCCGCCGCCACGAAGTATTCGGGGTGGATCAGGCCGAACTGGATGTCGAACGTCTTGATCAACTTCTTGATCTGCTTGGTGATGGCATCGCGCCAGCTCTCGAGCTCCCTGGTGGCGGGAACGAACACCGAATAGCCCAGGGTCACGTACTCGGAAATGTTGAGGAACTTGATCTCCCCATCATGGATCCAGGCCTCGACGGCAAACTCCCAGCCATCAAGGTGACTCTCCATCAGCAACGGATACTCTTCGGCCGGGATACTGTCGACCTCGTCGATCTTGCGGATCATGCGGTGCCCGAGACAACCGGCCTTGTCGAAGGCCTTGACGTGAATCGGGTCATCGGGGTCACCGTCGAGCTTGAGCAGCGTCTGGTTGACACGCTTCATGAAGCGGATGATGTCATCCTTCTCGTGGGCTTCCTCGAAGATCCCCACGCGAATCCCGCCAAGCTGGGCGCGCCGCTTCATCAGCGCCTTGTCGCGAAACAGGATGGATTGCCCGTACATGCGGGGGCTGTCCATGAGCACCGAATTGATCGCGCCCGACCATTCGACGGTTTCCTCGAACAGCGGGATGGCCACATCCACACCTTCCGCCTTGAGCCGCTCCGCAATCTCCATGGAGCGATCGTTCAGGCGGACGAAATCCCATTGAATGAACGGGATCTTATTGGCTTCGCAGAAATCGGCGGCCCAATCGGGTGCCACCACCACGTAGCGGCGGTCGAACTTTTGCGCGGCCTTGATGGCATTCACGCTCCAGCCCAGCAGCGCGATGTAGCCCTTGTTGGGGTCCTTGGGCGTTTCAGTTCCGCGGACCGAATCCAGTGTCGGGTCGGTCCAGCTTGAAACGTCCTGGGCAGCCGGGGTTTCTGATACAGTCGACATATGGTGCTCTCCTTCTGCGTTGAGCAGGAAATTGACGCTCGATTCCTAGCGGTCTTGTCGAACTTAACTGCTAAGCATCTGCGGACTATCGCCCCGACGCCCAGCTATCCTGGGCCAGACGCATGGCCCGATCTACTTCATCGGTTGGAACATCGGTCGGTTCGCCCTTTTCGAGCGGGTCGTAGTGAAAGACGTATAGCCGTGATGCGAACTGTGCAACTGGTAGCGAGGCCTCACCGTAGAGTTCGCCATTGCCTTGGGTCGAGGTGACGATTCCCTGTCCCCAGGCTTGTCCACTGTCGTTGTTGGGATTGAAGAAATACACCCGCATGACCTGGTTCGGATCGAGCGCAAGGCGCTGGATCGTGATCGCGTGCCAGCCGAGAAAGCGCGTGGCGCTATCGGTCACGGCAATGCCTGCCGGCTGCGGATTGATCACCGGAATGTTGCCGTTGTAGAAGGGGTGATACGCGGCATAGAAGTCACGGATAAACTCCTCGAAGTCCTTCAGGCCGCCGGTAAACACATCCACCGCGATGCGGAAGCCATGGCCCACCTGATCGCCATGGAACTCGGCATTGACCCACTTGTGGGGATCCTCGCCGCGCCCGGCGCTGCGGCGTCCCATCTCGAAATAGATGCGATCGAGGTGCGGCACGGTGAGCAGGGAGACGGCATCCACATCCACGGGAGGTTCGCTGGCCAGGCCCGCGCCGAGGTCGCGGGAGGAGATGCTGTGACCCTCGAAGCGCATCACGATCTCGTCGTCTCGCGCCGCCCAGGCGACGACCCGCAGCAGGTCGGCCGGTGTATTGAAGGCCCACATGGACAGGGCGCGTGTCGACTGGCAGGTGGGGTAGTTCCCCTGACCCACGCCCAGCGGGCGGCCGAGCACATTGAGAACGTCGGCGAGCAGAAAACATTCCGGCGAGCGGCGCTGCCCAAAGACCGCCACGATCTTCTCTGCCGCGGCATCGCACAACGTCATTCTCAGCTGCCGCCATAGCGACGGAGCCACCGGCGGCGAGTAGAGGATGCCTCGCTCGAGCATCATGGCAAGGCCATAGGCGGCCTGGCTGGTCTCGGCAAACAGGGCCTCATCGATCAGGGCGTGGATCAGCGCCGGGTAGCAGTGAAAGGCGTCGGCTCCCGTATGACTCAGGCCCAGTGCCGTGGGGATCAGCGCGTTCCAGCGGCTGCGCAGGTAACGGATGAACCCCGGCATGTAGGGCGAGACCAGGCCGGTGCCGTGCATCGCCTGGGCGAAGGCAATGGCCTCCTGCAGCAGGGCCTCGTCGTCCATGCTCGCCAGCCGCTCGGCATACGCCTCGAGGCCGGGGTCTTCGCGGCAGCCCTCGGTGGGGCTGAACACGGCGTTGATCAGTTGCAGGGCGTCGTCCCCGACCTCGCCGGCCATGGCCTCCGGCCGATCATTCAGTCTGGGCAGGCAGGTGGCGATCTGGGTCACCATCTGTTTCACGCCCTCCACCTGGACCGGGCGTTGCGCCAGGATACGCCAGACCTCGGCCACCAGATGCTCCAGGAGATTCTCGTACCCCAGGTGGCGCAACAGGTAGCGGTAAAGGGTCTGGACGGCGTACCCGAGCCGGTCCGGCCGTAGCCTGTCACCCTCGTGCAGGTCGCCGACCACGAGGTCGAGGTTCATGGCCATCACCTGGGCGAGAAAGTGATGTGCATGCTCCGCCGAGAGGGACGGGTGGGAATAGTCGCCCTTGGCGACGGCCAGCAGGCGAATCTGGCTCAGGCTCTCGACCAGGGTGGCGACCGGGTCGCCATGACGCACGGTACGCACGGCGAGCGACGGCACCAGTGTCTGGGGATAGTCCCAGTCGCTGCCGCCGAAGAACCCGGCGGCCTCGATTGCCGGCACGCGCGCATAGAGGGCTTCCAGTCCACTGTCATCGGACATCAGGGGGCGTGCCGCCTCGATGACCTCGAAGACGGGAGACACCTCGGCAATGGCGTTGGCGGCGGCGAGCCGTTCGATGGCGGCGTCAAGCGGCTTCACTCGCTCGCTCGCCCCGTTGTCGTCGTTATGGGCGGATTCGTCAGTCTCTTCGCTCATTGATCTACGGTCCGTCCTATCCCGTGTGATGTCAATCACATTCGGACAGGCCATGCGCCGGACAGCCTGCCGCGGAACGTCGTCGCCCCGCTCAGTCGCAGAGGGTGTGGTGGACCTGGTCTCGGGTCCGCTCTAGGCCGGAGGGCAGGGGAGCCGCGGGGTCGCGCGATGTCCGCCTCGGTCCGCTCGCGATTCGTGTAGCGGGTGAGCTTATGGTAGCCCTTGGCCAGCCGGCGCTTCATCTTCGTATCCCTTGCCCTGTTTCGGGGAAGTCTACCGGCTTCGCCATCCTCGGCACCATTGCCGTACGCCGACAGGGCTCGTCGTGTTGGGTGCGCAAGTTCGTCGGGACCACATTGACCAATATCAAGGCAGGCTGACAGATTGCTGCCATGCTGGAAGGACGTCGGCGATTTCCTGGAGGGTGCCGGGAGGATCTCGCCGTCTTGATGTGCCTGTCGGAGGAGGCAACATGAGCTGGAACGTCTTCATCATCGGCCACGATGCGCTGAGCAAGCGGATGCTGCCGAACCTGCGCCACGTCGAGGACTATGCCTTCCACGAGCTGCTGTCGCTCGACGAGGTGGTGCATGCCGAGGAGTATCCCTTCGCGCGACTGGTGGATGATGCCCTCGCCCAGCTCGAGCGCTTCCCCGGCCCGGTGGATGCCATCGTCGGTTACTGGGATTTTCCCACCAGCGGGCTGCTGCCGGTCCTGCGCCGGGAACGGGGATTGCCCGGCCCGTCGCTTGCGGCCTTCCTCAAGTGTGAGCACAAGTACTGGAGCCGCCTGGAGCAGTCCCGAGCCGTGCCGGAGTGCGTGCCGGCCTTCCAGGCGCTCGACCCCTTCGACGAGGGCGCCGTGGAGGCGGTCGAGATCGACTACCCGTTCTGGATCAAGCCGGTGAAGGCTCACTCCTCACATCTCGGCTTCCGCATCGAGGACGCCGACCAGCTGCGCGAGGTGTTGCCGGTGATCCGGCAGGGGATCGGGCGCTTCGGCCGGCCCTTCGACGAGATTACCGCCCTGGCCGAGCTGCCCGCGGAGGTGGCGTCGGTCACCGGGCATCACTGCATCGCCGAGGCGATTATCTCCTCCGGCCGCCAGTGCACCCTGGAGGGCTACGTCCAGAACGGCGAGGTCCACCTGGTGGGTTTCGTCGACAGCCTGCGCGACGCCACGCACCCCTCCGTGCTGCTGCGCTATGAGTACCCCTCCTCGCTGCCCGATGCGGTGCAGGAGAGGATGCTGGCGATCACCCGGCGCTTCCTGATCCAGATCGGCTACGACGACGCGCCCTTCAATATCGAGTACTACCTGGACGAGCAGACCGACCGCATCTGGCTGCTGGAGATCAACGCCCGGATCTCGCGTTCCCATGCGGCGATCTTCCAGCTGGTCGACGGGGCGCCGCACTTCCAGGTGATGGTGGATGTGGCGCTGGGCATCCCGCCGCGCATGCCGCACCGCGAGGGCCGCTATCCCGTCGCCGCCAAGCAGATGCTGCGGGTCTTCGAGGATGGCTGGGTGCGCCGGGTGCCGTCGGACGAGGAGATTCGTCAGGTCGAGGAAACATTCCCGGGCACCCTGGTGCATCTCAATGTCCACGAGGGCATGCGGCTCTCGGATCTCAAGCATCAGGACTCCTTCTCCTGGGAGCTCGGCGTGCTGTTCATCGGTGGGGAAAGTCGCGAGGCGCTGACGCAGCGGATCGAGCAGTGCCGGCGGATGCTGTCCTTCGAGATCGAGCCGCTCGCCTCGCAGTCGCCTGGTTGAGCCATCACCATCCCTGAAGGAGGCCGTCATGCGTGTCGTGACCGACTTTCCCCACCCGGTCGAGTGCCATGATCCCGTCTGGATTGCCATGGACGACGGGGTCGAGCTGTGCGCTCGCCTATGGCTGCCCCAGGGCGCCGAGCAGGCCCCGGTACCGGCGATCCTCGAGTACATCCCCTACCGGCTGCGCGACGGCTCCGCGCGGCGGGATGCCATGCACCACCACTACTTTGCCGGGCATGGCTATGCCTCGCTGCGGGTCGATATCCGTGGCAGCGGTGATTCCGGCGGCGTGCTGACCGACGAGTACCTGGAGCAGGAGCTGGTGGACGGCGAGGCGATCCTGCGCTGGATCGCCGCCCAGCCCTGGTGCGACGGCAAGGTCGGCATGATCGGCATCTCCTGGGGCGGCTTCAACGGCCTGCAGCTCGCCTTCCGTCGCCCGCCCGAGCTGCGCGCGGTGGTCAGCGTCTGCTCCACGGACGACCGCTACGCGGACGACGTGCACTACATGGGCGGCTGCCTGCTGGGTGACAATCTCTCCTGGGCCTCCACCATGTTCGCCTACAACTCATTGCCGCCGGACCCGACTATCGTCGGCGATGCCTGGCGCGAGATGTGGCACCAGCGGCTCGAGGGTAGCGGCCTGTGGCTCTCGACCTGGCTTGCGCATCCGCACCGGGACGCCTATTGGCAGCACGGCTCCATCTGCGAGGACTTCTCCCGGGTCGAAGTACCGGTGCTGGCCGCCAGCGGCTGGGCGGACGGCTACTCCAACGCGGTCAAGCGGCTGGTGGCGAACCTGCCCGAACGCTGCAAGGGGCTGATCGGCCCCTGGAGCCACAAGTACCCCCACCTGGGTGAACCGGGCCCGGCCATCGGCTTCCTGCAGGAGTGCCTGCGCTGGTGGGACCAGTGGCTGAAGGGCGTGGACCGGGGCGTGGAGCAGGATCCCGCGATCCGCGTGTGGATGCAGGACAGCATGCCGCCGACCACTCGCTACGGCTGCCGGCCGGGCCGCTGGGTGGCGGAGCCCAGCTGGCCATCGCCCAATATCAGCCACTGGCGACTGCCGCTGGCGCCGGGGCGTCTGGCCCTGGGCGGGGCGCGCAGCGAGGAGGAGAGCGCACTCACCGTGCAATCACCGCTGACCTGCGGCCTGTTCGCCGGCAAGTGGTGTTCCTATGCCGCCGGCCCCGATCTGGCCCATGACCAGCGCGAGGAGGATGGCGGCTCGCTGACCTTCGACACGCCGCCGCTGGAGGAGACCGTGGAGATGATGGGGGCGCCGGAGCTGGAGCTGGAACTGGCCGCCGACCGCCCCGTGGCCATGGTGGCAGTGCGCCTCTCCGACGTGGCGCCGGATGACAAGGCCACCCGGGTGACCTATGGCCTGCTCAACCTGACCCACCGCAATAGCCATGAGTCGCCATCCGCGCTGGAGCCAGGCCGCCGCTACCGGGTGCGCGTGCAGCTCAACGACGTGGCCCAGGTGTTTCCCCGCGGCCACCGGCTGAGGCTCTCGCTCTCCACCTCCTACTGGCCGCTGGCCTGGGCGCCTCCCGAGCACGTGCGCCTGACGGTCTTCGACAGGGAGAGCGCGCTGCACCTGCCGGTGCGGCCGCCGCGCGATGAGGATGACCGCCTGGCCCCGTTCGCCGAGGCCGAGGCCGCCCCGTCCATCCCCACTACGCACCTCGAGCCCGGGCACCACAATTGGTATGTCCATCGCGATCTCGCCGAGGATCTCTCGACGCTGGAGGTGATCAACGACAACGGGCGGATCCGCCTGGAGGACTCTGGCATCGAGGTGGTGACCCGTGCGGTGGAGACCTATCGCTCCCGGGACGACGACTTCGACTCCCTGGAGGGCACGACCCTCTGGGAGCGCGCCTTGAAGCGGGATGACTGGGAGGTGCGCACGGTGACCCGCACCGTGCTGACCTCGACGTCAGGGGAGTTCCGGCTGCATGCCACCCTGGATGCCTACGAGGGTGAGCAGCGTGTCTACAGCCGCAACTGGGATCTCGCCATCCCGCGCCGGCTGGTGTAGCCGCGGCCGCGATCAGCGTGCCAGGAACCAGCCCTTCATGACGTCGGTGATGCGCCGCAGGTCGGCCTCTGCCGTGACGTAGGCCGGCATGGTGTAGAGCCAGCGGCCGATGGGGCGCAGCCAGATGCCCTGCTCGCGGGCCCAGTCACCCACACCGGCAAGATCCGCCGCCTCATGGGCCTCGATCACCGCAGTGGCCCCCAGCACCCGCACGTCCGCCACCGCCGGGTGGGCGGCTAGCGCCTGGTCGTCGAGCAGAGCCTGGCGCAGCACCCGATTCAGCGCGGCGATCTTGCCCAGGTAATCCTCCTCCTCGAACACCGCCAGGCTCTCCAGGGCCACCCGGCAGGCCAGCGGGTTGCCCATGAAGGTGGGGCCGTGCATGAAGGCGTGCTCGGGGGAGTCCCCCATGAAGGCGCCATGCACCCGATCCGTGGCGAGCGTCGCCGCGTGGCCGAGATACCCCCCGGTGAGCCCCTTGGAGAGCACCATGATATCGGGCGTGACATCGGCATGGTCGGCGGCGAACATCCGTCCGGTGCGGCCGAAGCCGGTGGCCACCTCGTCGAACACCAGCAGCACGTCGAACTCGTCGCAAAGCCGTCGCGCTCCCTGTAGATAGTGGGGCGAGGTCATGTTGAGCCCGCCGGCGGCCTGCAGCAGCGGCTCCATCAGCAGCGCGGCGACCTCGTGGTGATGGGCCTCGAGCACCGCGCGCAGCGCGTCGAGGTCCGCCGCCACCGCCTCGGGCGGAGCATCGAAGGGCGCGGTGGGTGCCGGGGCGAAGGGGTGGCGGGGCAGGTAGCCGGCAAACAGCGAGTGCATGCCCTCCTCGGGGTCGCAGACCGCCATGCAGCCGGCGGTGTCGCCATGGTAGGCCTTCATCAGCGAGAGCAGCCGATGCTTGCCCGGCCTGCCGCGCAGCTGGTGGTACTGCACGGCCATCTTCATGGCCACCTCCATGCCCACCGAGCCGCTGTCGGAGTAGAAGACGTGGTTCAGCCCCTCGGGGGTGACGCGCACCAGTTCCCGGGCCAGGCGGTCGGCGGGCTCGTGGGTCAGGCCGCCGAGCATCACATGACAGAGTTCGCCGGCCTGCTCGCAGATCGCCGCCACCAGCCGCGGGTGGGCGTAGCCGTGGATCATGCACCACCAGGAGCAGGTGGCGTCGAGCAGGGTCTCGCCGCCGGCCAGGGTGAAGCGCGGTCCCTCGCCGCCGACCACACTGGGCGCCGGGCGCTGGGTCTTGAGATGGGCATAGGGATGCCAGACGGGAGAGGGAGAAAGAGAGGGGGGAGAGGGCATCAGAGGGCTCCATGGCAGCGGTGAGGGTTCATGCCAGGCACGCGAAGGCGCCGCGCATCTCGGGGAGATGACGGACAGGAGCGCGTCGAGAAGGGGGATAGATGATGGTGCGGATGGGGAGACTTGAACTCCCACGCCCGAAGGCACCAGGACCTAAACCTGGCGTGTCTACCAATTCCACCACATCCGCACGGGCAGGCAGGCGACAATATTCTACGGACGCCCCCGCGCAAGTCAATCGCCATCGGGCAGCTCCAGATGGTCCGCGGCGGCCTCGGCCATGGCCGCGGGAGACTCCGCCGCCAGCCGCGGCACCACGCCCAGGCAGGGGGCGGGTAGCGTGGCCGCAAGGGTCGCCAGGTTGTCGCGGTAGAGCGCCTCATCGCCGGCCGCATCGAAGGAGAGCCCGGGCTCCACCAGACTGCCGACCCAGCCCGCCAGGTGCAGGCCGTCTGCCCGGACCGCCTCGGCCGTCAGTCGTGCGTGACTGATGCAGCCCAGGCGCAGCCCCACCACCAGCAGTACCGGCAGCTCGAGCCTGACGGCCAGGCCCGAGAGGTCCTCGCGCTCGTTCAGCGGCACCCGCCAGCCGCCGGCGCCCTCGACCAGGGTCAGGTCGCGCTGCTCGGCAAGCAACGGGCGGGCATGGTCGACCAGGTCATCGAGGGCCAGCGTCACGCCGGCTCGGCGGGCGGCCAGGTGCGGGGCGATGGCCGGGGCGAAGGCGAAGGGGTTGAGGGTCGCGTAGGGGAGGGCCGGCCATGTCTGGGCCTGCAGGGCCAGGGCATCGGCGTTGCGCAGGCCCTCGGGTGTCGCCTCGCAGCCCGAGGCCACCGGCTTGAGGCCCAGGGTGGTCAGGCCGCGACGGCGCGCCAGGGCGAGCAGGCCGCTGGTGACCAGGGTCTTGCCGGCGTCGGTGTCGGTGCCGGTGACGAAGTAGGCGCTCATCTCAGGCGTAAAGCTCCAGGGTCAGCAGGCGATAGGTGACGGGCAGCCCCTCGGGCTCGCGCTGTGTCTCGTAGCGGCGCGCCGCCCGTGCCAGGTCGGCGCGGGTGAGCCGGCCGCCGGGCCGCGATGTCTGGGCACCGATGCCCTTGATGGAGGCCATCACCGCGGCGAGGTCGGGATAGTGGAAGCGCAGCGCACGTTCCCGGCAGTCGAGGCGACGGAAGCCCGCCGCTCGGGCGGCGCGCCGGTGGCAGGCGGCGTCGCGGAAGGCGAGCAGGCCGGCGGGCGGGTCGGGGCGCGACCAGGCCTGGCCGACCTCGGCCAGGGTCCCGGGGCCCAGGGTGTTGACCAGCGCCCGGCCCCCCGGGCGCAGGACGCGGCGAAGCTCGGCCATCACGGCGTCGAGGTCCGGACACCACTGGATCGCCAGGTTGGAGACCACCAGGTCCTGGCTGGCCTCCCCCAGCGGCAGGGCGGCGGCATCGCCGCACAGCCAGCGGGCTGCGTCCCCGTGGGTATGCCGTGCCACCTCGAGCATGCCCGGGGCAAGGTCCAGGCCGATGACCGTGCAGCCGGCACCGAAGCGCCCGGCCAGGCTCGCGGTCATCTCGCCCGGCCCGCAGCCCAGGTCGAGCACCCTCCCGGCTCGCGCGGGCAGGCGGGAAAGCAGTGGCTCGGCCATGATCCGCTGGGCGACGGCTCGCTCGGCATAGTGGGGGGCGGCACGGGAGAAGGCGCGGGCCACACGGGCCTGCCAGTCATCCCCCCGGGGTGCGTTCCGGCCGGCGGGGATGGCGAGCGGCAGGGCGCTCATGGCGCGATCCCTCCGGCGATGCCGGCGAGGCAGGCGGCCAGCGATGCCGGCTGGCTGAGCATCGGGCAGTGGCCGGCCTCAATCAGGCGATGGTCGGCGCTCTCGCGCAGCGCCGGCGCGAGCAGCGGGTCGCGATCCCCCGCGACGCGCCATACCGGGCAGGGCGAGCGGGCCAGGCGGCCAGCGTTATCGAGCCCGGCGAGCTGGTCGAGCCCCGCGGCCAGGGTGGCGCGGTCGGCACCACCCTCGTCGCCGAGCAAGCCCCGCAGTTGCCGGTGGGCAGCGCGCGGGTCGGGCTCGCCGGCCAGTTGCCAGCGCAGGAAATGCCGGTGGGTCGCCTCCGGGGCACGTTCGAAGGCTCGTCGGAAGTCGGCCAGCTCTGTCGGGGGGATGCCCGCTTCATGACAGAAGCGCTCGTCCATGCCGAGCAATACCAGGGCGCGGGGCGCGGGCAGGTGATCGTGCAGGGCGGTGGCGAGCAGACCGCCCAGTGACCAGCCCACCCAGACGGCGTCCGCCGGCAGGTCGTCGTCCATGGCCTCGGCCAGCTCGGCCAGGCTGCCGGGGTCCGCCAGCGGTGGGCGGGCCCCGTAGCCGGGCCAGTCGGGGGCGCTGATCGCCAGCCCTTCGGGCCAGTGCTCGGCCAGCGGCTGCCAGAGGCGCGCGTCGCAGCCCCAGCCGGAGAGCAGTACCAGGGGCGTCATGGGTTCGCCTCCCCGCCCGCCAGGGCCTCCCGGGCCCGGCAGTCGGCCAGCGCCTCGAGCAGGGCGTCAAGGTCATCGTCGCCATGAGCGGCACTCAGGGTGATGCGCAGTCGCGCCTGGCCGCGGGGCACCGTGGGCTCGCGGATCGCGCCGACCAGGATCCCGCGCTCGGCCAGTCGCGCCGCCCACTCCATCACCCGCTGGCTGTCGCCCAGCACCAGCGGCTGGATCGGCGTGGCGGAGGCGGCCAGCGGCAGTCCCAGGAGGGCGGCCTCGCGGCGGAAGCGCGCGATCAGGGTGGCCAGGCGGGTGCGCCGTTCGGGTTCGGCCTCGAGCAGTTCCAGGGCTTTCAGGGTGGCCGCGGCCACCCCCGGCGGCTGGGCGGTGGTGTAGACATAGGGGCGGGCGAACTGGATCAGGTGCTCGATCAGCGTCTCGCTTCCCGCCACGAAGGCGCCGGCGGAGCCCAGCGCCTTGCCGAGCGTGCCGACCAGCACTGGCACCTCGTCGATGCCATGGGCGCGACCCACGCAGCCGTCGCCGGTCTCGCCCAGCACGCCCAGGCCGTGGGCATCGTCTACCATCAGCCAGGCCCCATGGCGGGCGCTGGTCGCGGCCAGCCCGGCGATATCGGCCACGTCGCCATCCATGCTGAACACCCCGTCGCTGACCACCAGCCGGCGCCCATCGGCCGGCGCCCGGGCGAGCAGCCGCTCGAGGTCCCCGAGGTCGCCATGGTGGAAGCGCCGCGAGCGGGCACCGGCGAGCCTGGCGCCGTCGAGCAGCGAGGCGTGGTTCAGGCGGTCCTGGAACACCCGGGTGTCGGGGTCGCAGAGCGCCTGCAGGGTGCCGAGGTTGGCCATGTAGCCGGTGGAGAAGAGCAGCGCGCGGGGCCGGCCGGTGAGGGTGGCCAGCCGGCACTCCAATGCTTCGTGCACCTCGAGGTGGCCGCTGACCAGGTGCGAGGCTCGGGCACCCGCGCCGTGGCGCCTCGCACCCTCGGCCTGGGCCTCGGCGAGGCGCGGGTCGCCGGCCAGGCCCAGGTAGTCGTTGCCGGCGAAGTCGCGGTGCCCGTCGCCCGCGAACCAGGTGCGGCGACGCCGCCAGCGCCCGGTGTGGCGCTGGCTCGCGGCCCGCTCGGCGAGATACGTGCTCCAGGTGTCCTGCATGGTCAGGCCCGGGCAGCGTCGTAGGCGAGCCGGCTGGCCTCGGTGTCCAGCGCCGTCGCCGACTGGCGAACCAGCGCGGTCTCCAGAGTGGCCTGCTGGTGGGCGTCATCGACACAAGATTCCCGTTGCTCGGGATGCAGCCCCAGCTTGGCGAACAGCGCGCGATCCTGATCCACCTGGGGGTTGCCCGTGGTCAGCAGCTGGTCGCCGTAGAAGATCGAGTTGGCCCCGGCCAGGAAGGCCAGCGCCTGGGTGGATTCGCCCATCTGCTCACGACCGGCGGAGAGGCGCACATGGCTCGCCGGCATCAGGATGCGGGCCACGGCGATGGCGCGGATGAACTCGATGGGGTCGAGGTCTTCCACGTTCTCGAGCGGCGTGCCCGGCACCTTGACCAGCATGTTGATCGGCACCGACTCCGGGTGCGGTTCCAGGCGAGCCAGCTGCTGGAGCAGGGCGGCGCGGTCGCGGGGCGCCTCGCCCATGCCGAGGATGCCCCCGGCGCAGACCTTCATGCCGGCCTGGCGCACATGGCCCAGGGTCTCCAGGCGGTCGGCGTAGGTGCGGGTGGTGATGATCTCGCCGTAGTACTCGGGCGAGGTGTCGAGGTTGTGGTTGTAGTAGTCGAGCCCCGCCTCGGCCAGGCGGCCGGCCTGGTCGGTGTCGACCATCCCTAAGGTCATGCAGGTCTCCAGTCCCAGCGCCTTGACCCGGCGAACCATCTCCAGCACCACGTCGAGGTCCTTCTCACGGGGGCTCTTCCAGGCCGCGCCCATGCAGAAGCGGCTGGCGCCGGCCTCGCGGGCGGCACGGGCCTGCTCGACCACCTTCTCGACCTCCAGCAGTTTCTCCTTGCCCAGGCCGGTGTTGTAGTGCCCCGACTGCGGGCAGTACTTGCAGTCCTCGGGGCAGGCGCCGGTCTTGATGGAGAGCAGGGTGGAGACCTGCACGGCATTTGGGTCGAAGTGGTCGCGGTGGACCTGCCGGGCGTGAAACAGCAGGTCGTTGAAGGGCAGGGCGAAGAGCGCCTCGATCTCCTCGACCGTCCAGTCGTGGCGGATCTCGCCCCGCGGGGCTAGGGTCAGGGAAGCGGCGCGGGATTCGTGGGACGCAGAGATCATGGTGGGCTCGCTTATGGTCAACTTGATGTTCATGTCCAGGTTGACGGATAGCCTAACGCCTGCGGTTGCCGTGTCAACCTCCTGGCGAGCCAGGGTTGACGGCTGGCTGGCGCGGGCCCTGCCCGGTCGCTGCGTCTTCTGCCTGACGCCCCTGCCGGGGGATCATCCCTGGTGCGAGGCCTGCTTCTCGGAACTGCCCTGGAACCTGCCGGCCTGTCCCGGCTGTGCCGAGCCCCAGCCGGGCGCCGCGAGGGGACGTCGCTGTGGCCACTGCCTGCGTCGCCCCCCGCGGTTCGACCGCGCCTGGGTGCCGCTGCGCTACGATGCCGAGGTGGCCGGCCTGGTGCAGCGCTTCAAGTTCGATGCCTCGCCACGCGCCGGCCGGGTACTGCTGGAGCTGATGGTGGCCGGGCTGCCAGCGGAAGTTCGAGGCTGGCCCGAGGCGCTGGTGCCGGTTCCCCTGCATCCGCGGCGGGCCCGTGAACGGGGCTTCGACCAGGCGCGCTGGCTGGCCTCACGTCTCGGGCGACAGCTGGGCTGCCCCCTGGCGCTGGCGCAGCGCTCCCGCGACACCCGGACCCAGCGCGGCCTGGACCGTGGCGAGCGGCGCCGCAACCTGCGCGGCGCCTTTCGCCTCCCGGCCGGCCTGCCACGGCGGGTGGCGCTGGTGGATGACGTGATGACCACCGGCGCGACCCTCGACGCCCTGGCCGTGGCCTGTCGCCAGGCCGGTGCCGAGGAGGTGCAGGCCTGGGCGGTGGCCCGGACGCCGGCAGGGAGACATTGACGACCGGCACGGTCGCCGCCTGACACCAGGGCAATCGCAGTTACCCGAAGCGAGAGGCGCCGGAGACAGGTCGAAGGGGAGCGCGGCCTGGACCGTGGCGAGCGGCGCCGCAACCTGCGCGGCGCCTTTTGCCTCCCGGCAGGCCTGCCGCGGCGGGTGGCGCCGGTGGATGACGTGATGTCCGCTACCTAGGATGCAACTCCATGCCTTCACCCCTTAGCTTTGATGAAATCACAAAAAAATCAGAAACTTAGCTTTTTTGGAAGTTGAAAGTCTCATTGCAGTCATTCCTAAATAACCCTAATATGAGGATATGGCTAACCAATAAGTATCAAAAGGAATAAGGCATGGTTATCGAGAGTGTTGCAGCAGGTTTCATCGCAAATCTTGTTTACGAATGCACGAAAAAGGGGGTATCTCTTACAAAGAATTTCCTGATTACGCATAAGGCTCAGCCATCTTCAGGAACCGGTATGGCATCGGCGGTGTTCGGGCGGCTACCGTGAGAAACCGCGGGATCATGGCCTTGAGGTCATAGCGCCGA
>NZ_JARANW010000023.1:0-56041 GCF_029889825.1 Halomonas sp. 11-S5 | reverse complement strand
CCGCCTGGTGGGGTGCGCATAACATCCTTCACCCTTTTTTTCCGCCCCCCCGCCCCCGCGCTTCTGCGGGGTGGAGGCAGTCCGCGACGACGGCGCCCGCAATCCGGGGTCAAATCGGCGCCTTCAAAATGTAGCCGCCAATGCTAGGTTTCGAACGAACGTATGTCAATGAGAATGGGCCGCCATGGACGTCTTCCTCGCGGTTTCCTAGACTGGCCCTCTTTTCCCGACCCGGTCGCGGCTGGCCAGCACGAGGAGCGTTCATGTTCACAGGCATCGTACAGGGCACCGCCGAGGTGGTAGCCATCCATGAGGCGGAGGCCTTTCGCACCCATGTGCTGGCGCTGCCGGCAGCGCTGCGCGAGGGGTTGGTGCTGGGCGCCTCGGTGGCTCACAACGGGGTCTGTCTCACGGTCACTGCCCTCGATGGCGAGCGGGTCAGCTTCGATCTCATGCGCGAGACCCTGCGGGTGACCAATCTCGGTGCGGTGACGGAGGGCGACCGTGTCAATATCGAGCGGGCGGCACGTTTCGGCGACGAGATCGGCGGCCATGCCATGTCCGGCCATGTGATGGCGCTGGCCGAGCTGGTCGAACTCGACGAAGCCCCCAACAATCGCCGGCTCTGGTTCGAGGTGCCCCAGGCGCTGGGACGCTTCCTGTTCGACAAGGGCTATATCGGCGTGGATGGCATCAGCCTGACCATCGGGCAGGTGCAGTCGGTCACCGCGGACCATGGCCCGCGGTTCTGCGTCGATCTGATCCCCGAGACCCTGGCCCGTACGGTCCTGGTGGACCGGGTCCCGGGTGACGCCGTGAATATCGAGATCGACCCCCAGACCCAGGCCATTGTCGAGACAGTGGAGCGGGTGCTGGCAGCGCGTAGCGTGTGACACGAACGAAAAACCTGACCGTTCCGTCAAGTCTGCGTTGGTGGGCCGAGTGGCGAATGGCCCGCAAGTTGCTTAACTAGGTGGGACCGTGCTGCCTGTGGGCACCCGGGGCTATATGCAGGGAGCCTTGAACGCTCGGGGCTGATCCGGCGACAAGCCTACGGGGAGGCGCTGTGAATACCTCCCTGTACGCTACCGACGCCATCCCTGGCGTAGGACCTCCCCTGCGGCTTGTCTCCGGCGCCCCTCGCTTTCGACTGTGGCGAATGCCCAGGGTGTGTAGCCCGGGTGCCTCGCCACACACCGAGGCTTTGGGTACCATAGGCGGCTTTTCTCGCGGGCTTTCTCGCACCCAAGGACCATCGCAATGTCCACGCGCGCAGGAACGACAACCATGCTGAAACGCCTGATCGACAACCAGTTCAAGCTGGCCGAACACAACACCGATGTGAAGACCGAGGTCATCGCCGGGATCACTACCTTCCTAACCATGGCCTACATCATCTTCGTCAACCCGAGCATCCTCTCCCAGGCCGGCATGGACTACGGCGCCGTGTTCGTCGCCACCTGCCTGGCCGCCGCGGTGGGCTGCCTGATCATGGGCCTGTGGGCCAACTACCCCATCGCTCAGGCGCCCGGCATGGGTCTCAACGCCTTCTTTACCTACGGCGTGGTATTGGGCATGGGGTACACCTGGGAGGCGGCGCTGGGTGCCGTCTTCTTCTCCGGCTTCATCTTCTTCCTGCTCAGTATCTTCAGGATCCGCGAGTGGATCATCAACTCGATCCCGCTCTCCCTGCGCTTGGGCATCGCCGCGGGTATCGGGCTCTTCCTGGCGATGATCGCGCTGAAGAATGCTGGCATCGTGGTCGCCAACGAGGCGACGTTCGTGGCCCTGGGAGATCTTTCCGAGCCCGCTGCCCTCTATGCGCTGCTGGGCTTCTTCGTGATCACCGCGCTCGCCTATCTCAGGGTTACCGGGGCGGTGATGATCGGCATCCTCGGCGTGACCGTGCTGTCGATGATCCTTGGCCACAACGAGTTTGGCGGCTTCATGTCAATGCCGCCCGCCATTGCGCCGACCTTCATGGCGCTGGACCTGGCCGGCGCCCTGGATGTGGCGATGCTCAGCGTGATCTTCGCCTTCCTGTTCGTTGACCTGTTCGACACCTCCGGCACCCTGGTCGGCGTGGCTCACAAGGGCGGGCTGCTGGACAAGGATGGTAAGCTGCCGCGCATCGGTCGTGCGATGATGGCTGACAGCACCGCCTCCATGGCCGGGGCCTTGCTGGGAACCTCCACCACTACCAGCTACATCGAGTCCACGGCCGGCATTGTCTCCGGTGGACGTACCGGCCTGACCGCGGTGGTGGTGGCCGTGCTGTTTCTCGTCAGCCTGTTCTTTGCACCGCTGGCGGGTTCCATCCCGGTCTACGCGACCGCTGGGGCCCTGCTCTATGTGGCGGTGCTGATGACCAGCAGCCTGGCCCACGCCAACTGGGACGACCCGACCGACGCTGCCCCGGTGCTGATCGCCGCCCTGGCCATGCCGTTGACCTTCTCGGTCGCCGAAGGCATCGCCCTGGGCTTTATCAGCTACGCCGCGATCAAGACGCTCTCCGGGCGTTTCAAGGACCTGAATCCCGCAGTGATCATGCTAGCGTTGCTGTTTGCCGGCAAGTTCCTGTTCCTTGGCTGATCCGTATCTACCGATTGCATTCACTCACCGAGACTCCTCCCGATGAGCATCTACGGCGACTACATCAAGTCCGTGATCCGCACCGTCCCCGACTGGCCGCAGTCGGGCGTCAACTTTCGCGACATCACCCCGCTGCTGCAGAACAGTGCGGCCTTCCGCAAGCTGGTCGATAGCTTCGTGCACCGCTATCAGGAGATGGATATCGACGCCATCGCCGCCATCGATGCCCGGGGCTTCATCATCGGTGCACCGCTCGCCTACGAGCTGGGTTGCAGCTTCGTGCCGGTGCGCAAGAAGGGCAAGCTGCCGTTCCGTACCATCAGTGAGACCTATACCCTGGAGTACGGCGAGGCCGAGGTGGAGCTACACTCCGATGCGTTCCAGCAGGGGGATCGCATCCTGATCGTCGACGACCTGATCGCCACCGGCGGTACCATGCTGGCCGCGGCCAAGTTGATCACCCGCAGCGGCGGGCGGGTCGTCGAGACCGCCACCATCGTCGACCTGCCGGACCTGGGCGGGTCCCAGCGCATCCGTGAAGCGGGCTACGGGGTCTTCTCGGTCTGTTCCTTCACCGAGGACGAGTGAACGTCATGAGCACCCATCGCTACCACCAGCACTTCACCGTGTCCTGGGACCAGCTGCATCGCGACGTGCGCGAGCTCTGCCACCGGCTGATCGAGCGCGACTTCAAGGGCATCATCGCTATCACCCGCGGGGGCTTGATTCCCGCGGCGTTGATCGCCCGGGAGCTCGATTTGCGTCTGATCGATACCGTCTGCATCAAGAGCTACGAGCACATGGATCAGGGTGGCCTGGAGGTGATGAAGGGCGTCGACCACGACGGCGAAGGCTGGCTGCTGGTCGACGACCTGGTCGATACCGGACGAACCGCCAAGGCCGTGAGCGAGATGCTCCCCAGGGCCCACTTCGTGACCATCTATGCCAAGCCCGAGGGTAAGCCGCTGGTCGACCAGTACCTCACCGAGGTGGCCCAGGACTGCTGGATCCAGTTTCCCTGGGACATGGGCGTGGCCTACGTCGAACCGCTTGTCGACCAGGCGAAGCGCTGACTCATGGCCTGTCCGCTCCCCGACAGCTGGCAGCAGTGGCTGGGCGATCAGTTCGAAGCGCCCTACATGCAGTCGCTGCGCGACTTTCTGGCCGCCGAGAAAGCCGCCAGGAAGGTGATCTATCCGCACTCGGCAGACTGGTTCCGCGCCTTCGAGCTGACGCCGCTGGACCGGGTCAAGGTGATGATCCTCGGTCAGGATCCCTATCACGGACCGAACCAGGCCCATGGGCTGTGTTTCTCGGTGCGCTCCGGCGTGCGCGTCCCCCCGTCTCTGGTCAACATCTACAAAGAACTGCAGGCTGACGTGGGCTTCCAGCCGGTGGATCACGGCAACCTCGAGCATTGGGCACGCCAGGGGGTGTTGCTGCTCAATACCTCGCTGACCGTGGAGCAGGGCAATGCCGGCTCGCATCGCGGTAAGGGCTGGGAGACCTTCACCGACCGTGCCATCGCCACGGTGAGCGAGCATGCCGAACCCTCGGTATTTCTGCTGTGGGGCAGCCCGGCCCGCAAGAAGAAGGCGCTGGTCGATACCTCGCGCCACCTGGTGCTGGAATCCCCGCATCCCTCGCCGCTCTCGGCGCACCGCGGCTTCTTTGGCAACCACCACTTTTCCCGGGCCAATGCCTTTCTGGCCGAGCATGGACGTGAGCCCATCGACTGGCAGCTACCCACAACGCCCTAGGGCGATCCTCACTGACCTGAGCGAGGGGCGCCAGGGGCAGGCCGGAGAGGAGGTCCTACGCCATGGATGGCGTCGGTAGCGTACAGGGAAGTATTCACAGCGCCTCCTCATAGGCCTGCCGCTGGATCAGCTCCGAGCGGTGCTGCGGTGTCCTATTGCTGGATCGCGAGGTGCTCGCACAGCCTTAACCTCAACGCGGGATGCGGTTAGAATGATTGACAATTTGTCGTTGCTGTCCATCCGACGATAGTCGCCACGTACCCACCGCCGTCCAAGAGGTCCCCCATGAGCGTCCACGCCATCCAGCATCCCCTGGTCCAGCACAAGCTCGGCCTGATGCGCGAAGCCGGCATCAGCACCAAGAGCTTCCGCGAACTGGCCGGGGAGCTGGCCAAGCTGCTCACCTACGAGGCGACCAGCGACCTGGAACTGGAGACCCAGGAGATCGACGGCTGGAGCGGCAACAGGATTCCGGTGAAGTTGCTCAAGGGCAAGAAGGTCACCATCGTGCCGATCCTGCGCGCGGGGCTGGGCATGCTCGACGGCGTCACCGACCTGATCCCCAGCGCCCGGGTCAGCGTGGTCGGCCTTTATCGCGACGAGGAGACGCTGGAGCCGGTGCCTTACTTTGCCAAGTTCGCCAATGACCTGGACGAGCGCATGGCCATTGTCATCGATCCCATGCTGGCCACCGGCGGCACCATGGTCGCGACCCTGGACATGCTGCGCGAGCGCGGCTGCAAGCACATGAAGGTCATCGTGCTGGTGGCGGCTCCCGAGGGGCTCAAGCGTGTCCAGGATGCCTACCCGGACATCGAGCTCTACACCGCCGCGCTGGATGACCATCTCGACGAGAACGGCTATATCGTGCCGGGTTTGGGCGACGCGGGCGACAAGATCTTCGGCACCCGCTGAACCGCGCCACTGCTCCTTCCTGACGCCTTTCGACCTGCAGGGCGACCGCCCCTGCAGGTGATCTCGGCATTACCTTCCTCACCTCCTGCTCGTCCCGGGGTCTCCTCCACGCGATGTTGCATGATGTTCGTTTTCGATCATGTGGCGACATACTCTCCCGCGTCGGCGTTTCGCCATCTCTCGTCATGGCTTGTTAGACAAAAGTTCAAGGATTGAAGAAAATAAAGTGATAACAAGATGTTGGGCGCCTCTTGGGGCGATTGTCGTGCCAGCCCTGGATGTTTTCGGTTGACGACATTTGTGTTTGAAAGCGAATATCGACTACGTTGTGTTCAGCAGTCTCCGAACCCATCACATAACAACGAACCGTCGAGATCTGTATGTCCTTGATCCTAGATAGCATCGATCATGTGGTCGGTGGCGCTACTCACATCGCGGGCGTGAACCTGGAGCTACAGCCGGGCTCCTTCAATGTCCTGCTGGGGCGGACCCTGGCCGGCAAGACCACCCTGATGCGCCTGATGGCGGGGCTCGATACCCCGACTCGCGGCCGAATCCTGATGGATGGGGAAGACGTGACCGGCCGCTCGGTGCGCAAGCGCAACGTCTCCATGGTCTACCAGCAGTTCATCAACTATCCGGCGCTCTCCGTCTACGACAACATCGCCTCGCCCCTCAAGCTGGCCAAGGTCGCGCGCGCCGAGGTCGACCGGCGGGTGCGGGCGGTCGCCGAAATGTTGCATATCGAGCATCTGCTCGATCGCCTGCCCCTCGAGCTTTCCGGCGGTCAGCAGCAGCGTACCGCCATGGGGCGTGCGTTGGTCAAGGATGCCGATGTCGTGCTCTTCGACGAGCCGCTGGTCAACCTGGACTACAAGCTCCGCGAGGAATTCCGCGACGAGCTGCGGTCGGTGTTCAGCGAACGCAACTGCATCGCCGTCTATGCCACTACCGAACCCGCCGAGGCCCTGGCGTTGGGCGGCAACACCGCCGTGCTCCACGAAGGGCGCCTGCTGCAGTATGGCCGAACGGAAGACGTCTACCACCGTCCGCATGACATCCTGACCGCGGAGATGTTTTCCGAGCCCCCGATCAACATCGTCGAGGGGATCATCTCCGGCGCCGAGGTGACCTTCGACAAGACACTGCATTTTCCCATCAACGACGACCTGCGCAGCCTGGCGCCGGGTGAGTACCGCTTCGGCGTGCGCGCCTCGCACATCTCGCTCGCGCCCCGGGCCAAGGATGACATCGAGGTGAAGATGACCGTCGACCTGGCGGAGATCAGTGGCTCCGAGACCTTCCTTCACGTGCACAACGACCTCTTCCACATGACGGTACACCTCGAGGGGGTCCACGAGTTCCGTGTCGATGCGCCCGTGACGCTCTATTTCCCGACCCACAAGGTGTATGCCTTCGACCGCCAGGGCGCGGTGGTGCATATACCGACGCACCTGGGGGGCATCTGACATGGCAGAGATCACCCTGAAATCCCTCGCCCATACCTACCTGCCCGACCCTCGCTCCCCCGAGGACTATGCCATCCGCGAGATGAATCACGTCTGGCACCAGGGTGGCGCTTATGCGCTGCTCGGGCCCTCGGGTTGCGGCAAGTCGACCCTGCTCAACATCATCTCTGGCCTGCTGGAACCCTCCAGCGGTGAGGTGCTCTTCGACGGCGAGGTGGTCAATGCCCTGCCACCCGAATCGCGCAATATCGCCCAGGTTTTCCAGTTCCCCGTCATCTACGACACCATGACGGTCTACGACAACCTGGCCTTTCCGCTGCGCAATGTGAAGACCCCCGAGGCGCGGGTCCATGAGCGCGTCATGGAAGTCGCCGAGGTGCTGGAGCTCACCGCCCAGCTCAAGCGCAAGGCCAAGAACCTCACCGCTGACGAGAAGCAGAAGGTCTCCATGGGCAGGGGGCTGGTGCGCGAGGACGTCTCGGCGATCCTCTTCGATGAGCCGCTCACCGTCATCGATCCTCAGCTCAAGTGGAAGCTGCGCCGCAAGCTCAAGGAGATCCACCAGCGCTTCGAGATCACCATGGTCTACGTGACCCACGACCAGCTCGAGGCCTCCACCTTCGCCGACAAGATCGCCGTGATGTACGAGGGTCAGGTGGTGCAGTTCGGCACGCCCAGGGAGCTCTTCGAGAGGCCCAACCACACCTTCGTGGGTTACTTCATCGGCAGCCCGGGCATGAATTTTCTGGATGTCATGGTCCGTAACGGGCGCGTGATGGCCGGTGACACCGAGCTGGCGGTCGGGCAGGGCGTCCATGACGCCGTGGCCCGTGCCCGCACCACCAACATCAAGCTCGGCATCCGTCCCGAATTCATCGAGGTGCATGCCGAGCCGGTCGAGGGGGGCATGGAGGCCCGGGTGGATCACGCCCAGGACCTGGGGACCTACTCGATCGTCTATCTGACGCTGGGCAGCATGGCCCTCAAGGCGCGTATCGAGGAGGACCAGGTGACGCCCACCGGCAAGGCATGGCTGCGCTTTCCCGACGAGCGACTCGGCCTTTACGTCGACGAATACCGCGTGGAGATCGAAAATGAATAAAGTCTATAACAATCGCGCATGGTGGTTGATCCTGCCCATGCTGCTGCTGGTGGCCTTTTCGGCCGTCATCCCGCTGATGACCGTGGTCAACTACTCGGTCCAGGACGTCTTCGATGCCAATACGCGCTTCTTCACGGGCACCGAGTGGTTCAAGGAGATGCTCAACGATCCAGCCCTGCAGGCGGCCGTGCTGCGTCAGTTTGCCTTCTCGCTGACTGTGCTGGCCATCGAGGTGCCGCTGGGGATCGGCATCGCCCTGATCATGCCCAAGAAGGGCTGGCAGGCCTCGGCCGTGCTGATACTCGTGACCATGCCGTTGCTGATTCCCTGGAACGTGGTCGGCAGCATCTGGCAGATCTTCACGCGGGGCGATATCGGCCTGATGGGCTGGAGCCTGCGTGAGCTCGGCTATGGCTACAACATCACCGCGAGCCCGGTGGACGCCTGGGCGACCATCATCCTGATGGATGTCTGGCACTGGACGCCGCTGATCGCGTTGCTCTGCTACAGCGGGCTGCGCTCGATTCCCGATGCCTATTACCAGGCGGCGCGTATCGACCGCGCCTCTAAGTGGGCCGTGTTCCGCTACATCCAGCTGCCCAAGCTCACCAACGTGCTGGTGATCGGGGTGCTGCTGCGCTTCATGCACTCCTTCATGATCTACGCCGAGCCCTTCGTGCTCACTGGCGGGGGCCCCGGCAGCTCCACGACGTTTCTCAGCCAGTCGCTGACCACCATGGCCATCGGCCAGCAAGACCTGGGGCCCTCGGCGGCCTTCTCGCTGATCTATTTCCTGATCATCCTGCTGGTCACCTGGGTGTTCTACACCGCGATCATGAACATGCAGAAAGACGACAACAACAAGGAGGCATGACATGAGTGATTCATTGCCCACCACCCCCGATGCCGTGCGCCAGCGCGCCGCGGCTGCCGACAACCGGCGTCGCCGCAAGGCGCGCCCGGCCTCCCGTCAGTGGCGCCGCCGGGGCCTCATGACCGCCTATATCGTGTTCGTGCTGTTGCCGATCTACTGGCTGCTCAACATGTCCTTCCAGTCCAACACCGAGATCCTCGGCGGACTGACCCTGTGGCCCGAGAGCTTCACCATCGAGCACTACGCCAAGATCCTCAGCGAATCCAGCTGGTACATGGGCTACGTGAACTCGATAACCTATGTGCTGATGAACATGCTGATCAGCATCGCGGTGGCACTCCCGGCCGCCTATGCCTTCAGCCGCTACAAGTTCATCGGCGACAAGCACCTGTTCTTCTGGCTGTTGACCAACCTGATGGCGCCGCCGGCCGTCTTCCTGCTGCCCTATTTCCAGCTCTATTACACCGTTGGGCTGTTCGACACCCATATCGCGGTCGCGCTGGCCCACTGCCTGTTCAACATTCCGCTGGCCGTGTGGATTCTCGAGGGTTTCATGAGCGGGGTACCCAAGGAGATCGACGAGACGGCCTTCATCGATGGCTACAGCTTCCCGACGTTCTTCGTGAAGATCTTCATCCCCATGATCAGCTCCGGTATCGGCGTGACCCTGTTCTTCCTGTTCATGTTCTCCTGGGTCGAGTTGCTGCTGGCCAGCACCCTGACCTCCACTGGCGCCCAGCCCATTGCCTCGGTGATGACTCAGACCAAAGGTGCCTCGGGGATCGACTGGGGGGCGCTGGCCGCCGCCGGTACGCTGACGATCCTGCCGGGTATCGTGGTGGTCTATTTCGTTCGCAATCACATCGCCAAGGGCTTTGCCCTGGGCCGCACCTGAGGAGGACGCGACATGGAATGGATGGTCTGGACCACCCCCACTACGGTCTTCTTCGTGGTCATCGCGGCCATGCTGGCCAGCATGACGGCCTGGGAGGTCATCTCGCCGACGGTCGAGCGCAAGGGCTTCTTGCCGATTTCGACCACCCGCGGTGATCGGCTCTTCATCGGGCTGCTTTGCGCGGCCTATATCCACCTGGTGGTGGTGGGCTTCACCCCGCTCAACATCTGGCTGGCTCTGGGGGCATCGGTGCTCTGGTTACTGATCCTGATGCGCTGGGGCTGACAGAAACGCATGGAGCCGAATGTCCAGGGACGGACGACGACAACCCAAGAGGTCAATATGAAAGCGACAACAATGCGACTCTCTCTACTGGCGGCCGGTGTCATGCTGGCAAGCCCTGCCCTGCACGCCGACAACCACGACGCGCGCGCCATCGCCGAACGCCTGGTCGATGAACACTTCCAGAACTCGACGCTGTCCCGCGAGGATCAGATCGAGGAGCTGCTGTGGTTCGCCAAGGCGGCCGAGCCCTTTCGCGACATGGAGATCAATACCGTCGCCGAGGGCCTGACCACGCATATCTACGAACGGGATGTGCTGGCCGAGGCGTTCAGCGAACTGACCGGCATCGAGGTGACCCATAACATCATCGGCGAGGGTGATGTGGTCAACAACATGCAGACCCAGATGCAGTCGGGTCGCAACATCTACGATGGCTACGTCAACGACTCCGATGCCATCGGGACCCATATCCGCTACGGTACGACCGTCAATATCTCCAATGCCATGGAGAACGAGTGGGCCGACTATACGCTGCCGACCCTGGATCTCGATGACTTCATCGGCCTGCAGTACGGCACCGGCCCGGATGGCAGCATCTACCAGTTGCCTACGCAGCAGTTCGCCAACCTCTACTGGTTCCGCTACGACTGGTTCCAACGCGAGGACCTCCAGAAGCAGTTCCGCGACATCTATGGCTACGACCTGGGGGTGCCGACCAACTGGACCGCCTACGAAGACATTGCCGAGTTCTTCACCGAGCACGTCGGCGAGATCGACGGCACCAAGGTCTATGGCCACATGGACTATGGTCGTCGCGACCCCTCGCTGGGCTGGCGCTTCCATGACTCCTGGCTCTCCATGGCAGGCATGGGCAGCCCCGGCGTGCCGTTCGGCAATCCGGTGGACGACTGGGGCATCCGCGTCAACGAACAGAGTCAACCGGTCGGCGCGAGCGTGTCTCGCGGCGGTGCCACCAACTCGCCGGCCTCGGTGTTCGCCGTGACCAAGATGGTGGATTGGCTCGAGAAGTACGCCCCACCCGAGGCCAGCGGCATGACCTTCGGTGAGGCCGGGCCGGTGCCGGCCCAGGGCAATGTCGCCCAGCAGATGTTCTGGTACACCGCCTTCACCGCCGACATGACCGACCCCGCTCTGCCGGTCACCGACGAGGAGGGCAATCCCAAGTGGCGCATGGCGCCGTCGCCCACCGGTCCCTACTGGGAAGAGGGCATGAAGGTCGGCTACCAGGACGTGGGCTCCTGGACCTTCTTCGACTCCACCCCGGAAGATCGCCGCACCGCTGCCTGGCTGTTCGCCCAGTTCACCGTCTCCAAGACGGTATCGCTGGAGAAGCTCATGGAGGGTCTGACGCCGATCCGCGAGTCGGACGTGTTCTCCGAGCAGATGACCGAGATGGCACCCAAGCTCGGCGGGCTGGTGGAGTTCTATCGCAGCCCCAACGAGTCCAACTGGACGCCATCTTCCACCAACGTGCCGGATTACCCGCGCATGGCACCGCTGTGGTGGCAGAACCTGGCGCCGGCCGTCAGCGGCGATATCTCGCCCAAGGAAGCGCTCGACAACCTCGCCGGGGATCTCGACAGCATCATGGCGCGCCTGGCGCGGGCCAAGGTCTTCACGACCTATGCCCCCAACCTCAACGACGAGCGCGACCCCCAGTACTGGCTCGACCAGCCGGGTTCGCCCAAGGCGCAGCTGGATGACGAGATGCCGCAGGGCACCACCGTTCCCTACGACGAGATGATGGAGGCGTGGATGGCCGCCGGTTCCCGCGAATGATGGGCGGGCGGGTCGCTTGACCCGCTCACCCTTGCCCCGGGCGCTCTCGGGGCAGTTCAAGATCGTGTAACCGGTTGCCTGAACGGGACCCAGGGCCCCGCTCGGTGCAGTCCGAGCGGGGCCCGTTGCTTTGAAAAAGGGCCAGACATGCAACTCAGAGAGAACAACATCCGCAAGCTCCCCGGCCAGACCTTCGATGCGCTGGTCATCGGTGGCGGTATCAACGGCGCCGCGGCGGCGGCGGCGCTGAGCGGAAAGGGGGCCAGGGTCGCGCTGATCGATCGCGGTGATTTTGCCGGCAGCACCAGCATGCACTCCTCCAACCTGGTGTGGGGTGGCATCAAGTACATGGAGAGCGGCGACTTCAAGCTGGTGCGCAAGCTGTGCAAGAGTCGCAACCACCTGATCAGGAGCTACCCCTCCACGGTCCAGGAGATCCGCTTCCTGACCACCATCAACAAGGGCTTTCGCCATCATCCTCTCTATCCTTGGGCCGGTACCTGGCTTTATTGGCTGATGGGTAGTGCCTTCACGCGCAGGCCCAACTTCCTGCGTCCTGCGGGGATCAAGGCGCGTGAACCGATCATCGATACCCGCAATGCCCAGGGGGGCTTCGAGTATTCCGATGCCTACCTGCATGACAACGATGCGCGTTTCGTCTTCAATTTCGTGCGCGGTGCGCTGGATTTCGGCACCGTGGCCGCCAACTACGTCGAGTCACTGGGGGCGCGCCGTGAAGGCGATCTCTGGATCACCACGGTCCGCGACCGCACCGATGACCGTACCTTCGAGATTCGCTCCCGGGTGCTGATCAACGCGGCCGGCCCCTGGGTCGACCAGCACAACAGCCTCTCGGGACAGCACACCGACCACCATCATGTCTTCTCCAAGGGCATCCACCTGATCGTGCCGCGGCTGACCGACAGCAAACGTGTGCTCGCCTTCTTCGCCGACGATGGTCGGCTGTTCTTCGTCATCCCCATGGGGCCGCGCACCTGTATCGGCACCACCGATACGCGGGTCGAGAAGCCCGAGGTCGGCGCGACGGAGGAGGATATCCGCTTCGTGCTCGATAACATCAACACCCGACTCGAGCTCGAGACGCCACTGGGCAAGGAGGACATCATCGCCACCCGTTGCGGCGTGCGCCCCCTGGCCGTCAAGCCCAGCGGCGGCGGCGACCGGGATTTTCTCAACCTGTCGCGCAAGCATGCCATCGACATCGACAGCGAGAAGCGCCACCTGAGCATCTTCGGCGGCAAGCTCACCGATTGTCTCAATGTCGGCGAGGAGGTGGTGGAGGAGGTGCGCCGGTTCGGTATCGAGATCCCGTTCCCGGACTATCGTTGGTACGGCGAGCCCGATGCCTCGGTTCGCGCGGCTTTCATGCATCAGGCACGGCTGATGGAGCTGGATGCCATGACCGGCGCCGAGGCCTCCGAGCCGCTCAGCTCTCGGTTGTGGCGCCGCTATGGCGCCCAGGCACTGGAGATGCTCGAGGACATCCGCCAGGATCCGCGCCAGGGCGAGGTGCTCATCGAAGGCACCGAATACCTGCGCTGCGAGCTGAAACTGGCCAGGCGCCGCGAGATGGTGACCAAGCTCGAGGACTTCCTGAGGCGACGCGCCAAGGTCTCGCTGGTGGTGCCCGAGGAGAGCATCCGCCACTCGCCGGGACTGCGCGAAGCCTGCGATATCCTCTTCGACGACCAGGCCGAGGCACGCCTGCAGGAGTATCTGGAGACGGCGATACCCGAGCGTTGAGGGACGAGAAGCTATTGGCGCAGCCAGGCTGATAGAATGCCGCGCGATTCCTTCCCCCTCGACCCTTCCGGAGCCCTGGACCATGACCGACAACTCGGCGGCGGCCGCCATGCCCACCGACTCCCCGTTACGCACCCTGCTGACCGGGGCGCAGATGCTCTTCGTGGCCTTTGGCGCCCTGGTGCTGGTGCCGCTGCTCACCGGCCTGGACCCCAATGTGGCGCTGTTCACGGCGGGGATCGGCACCCTGATCTTCCATGGGGTGACCCGGGTCAGCGTGCCGGTCTTCCTGGCTTCGTCCTTTGCCTTTATCGCGCCCATCCAGGGCTCGGTGGCGAACTACGGCATTCCCGCCACCCTGGGGGGGCTGATGGTCGCCGGCCTGGTCTATGTGGTGATCTCCCAGTTCGTGCGCCTCAAGGGCACCGTCTGGCTGCATCGCCTGCTGCCACCAGTGGTGGTGGGGCCGGTGATCATGGTGATCGGCCTGGCCCTGGCCCCGGTGGCGGTGGACATGGCCACCGGCGAGACCAGTGAGAACATCGGCTACGGCGCGGCGATCTTCCTCTCCATGGCAAGCCTCTTGGTCACCCTGGTGCTGGCGGTGTTCGGCCGCGGCCTGATCCGCCTGATCCCGATCATGGGCGGTATCGTCACGGGCTATGCGCTGGCGCTGGTGATGGGCGTGGTGGACTTCACCCCGGTGCAGGAATCGGCCTGGCTGTCGCTGCCGTCGTTCACCGCGCCGAGCTTCCACTGGGCGGCGATCCTGTTCATGATCCCGGTCGCCATCGCCCCGGCGGTGGAGCATATCGGTGACATGGTCGCCATCGGCTCGGTGACCCGCAGGAACTACCTGGAGAAGCCCGGCCTGCATCGCACCCTGCTGGGCGATGGCCTGGCCACCACCGCCGCGGCGATCTTCGGCGGACCGCCCAACACCACCTACTCCGAGGTCACCGGGGCCGTGACCCTGACCCGAGCCTTCGACCCCCGGATCATGGTGGTCGCCGCCTGCATCGCCATCGTCCTGGCTTTCGTCGGCAAGCTCGGCGCGCTGCTGCAGACCATCCCGGGGCCGGTGATGGGCGGCATCATGACCCTGCTCTTCGGCTCCATCGCCGTGGTCGGCATGAACACCCTGGTGCGCGCCGGCAAGCCGCTCACCGCGCCGCGCAACCTGGTGGTGGTCTCCCTGGTGCTGGTCTTCGGCATCGGCGGCATGCAGTTCGGCAACGGCCAGTTCACCCTGCAGGGGGTCAGCCTCGCCGCCCTGGTCGGCATCGTCCTCAACTGGGTGCTGCCCCGCGCCGACGAGGAGTGATAGCGCTCAGGCGTGATGCAGTTCCTGGCCCGCGTCGGAGAAGGTCGGCGGGGTGCTGGCGCTGACGATCACGCACTCCTCGTTGCCGGGGTTGCGGAAGCGGTGGGGCAGGCGGGAGTCGAAATAGTAGGCGTCGCCCGCGCTCAGCACCCCCACCCCGCCATTCACGGTGATCTCGATCTGCCCCGCGATCACCACGCCGCCTTCCTCGCCGTCATGCTCCAGCATCTCCTCGCCGCTGTCGGCCCCGGGCGGGTAGCGCTCGTGGATGATCGACATGCGCCGGTCGGGCCGCCGGGCGGCTACCAGCCGCCAGGAGAGCTTGCCGTCGCCGATCTCGGTCAGCTCGCCCCTCCGGTAGAAGGGTTGTGGCTGGCTCGGTTCGTCGCCGGCGAAGAAGGCGCTGATCGACACCGGCAGGGCGTCGAGTATCTTCTTCAGCGAACTCACCGACGGGCTGACGTTGTTCTGCTCGACCAGCGAGATGGTGCTGTTGGTGACCCCGGCCCGCTTGGCCAGTTCACGCTGGGAAAATCCGCGCGACAGCCGCAGCTGCTTGAGCCGGGCGCCGACATCGAATGCCTCGTCCATGGGTCGGTCCTTGCCGCGGCCGTTGCCGCATTCGTGGAATATTTTCAACATAGTGTACCTCCTTGGCGGCACGGGGATAAGCCACGGCTTGACCGGCGTCAGGGCAGGGCGCCAGCGTGGACGGCCGGCATGGCACCCGCCGCCGGTCTGAGGCATCATGACTCACGACATGACCGATTCGTCAGGAGAGCCGATGATCACCCGAGACGACCTCACCGGCCTGATCCTGGCCGGCGGCCAGGGGCGCCGGATGGGCGGTCGCGACAAGGGGCTCGAACCCTTCGCCGGTCGCCCGCTGGTGGCCCACGTTCGCGAGCGCCTGGCGGGGCGGGTCACCGAGGTGCTGATCAACGCCAACCGCAATGCCGAGGCCTATGCCCCACTGGCCGATCGCGTGATCCAGGATGCCGAGGGCGGCTTCCAGGGTCCGCTGATGGGCATTTATAGCGGCCTGCGGGCCGCGCGCACTCCCTGGTTGCTGGTGGCGCCCTGCGACACTCCGGCCCTGCCCCGGGATCTAGTGGATCGGATGGTGGAACGCCTGGTGGCCGCTGTTTGCAAGAACGAAGGCGAGTGCGATATCGCCGTGGCCTTCGACGGCGAGCGCCTGCATCCGGTGGTGGCACTGATCCGCACCGCCCTGGTTGATGACCTGGCGGCGGCCCTGGCCGACGGCGAGCGCAAGATCGATCGCTGGTACGCCCGCCACGCCTGGTGTCGGGTGGACGTCAGCGACTGCCCCGATGCCTTCGCCAACCTCAATACCGATGACGAGAAGCAGCGGCTTGAGCGCGCCCTGAACGATGGTGTACCGCGGCGCCTCCCCTTCGACGACGACCTGCCACTGCTCGGCATCGCCGCCTGGAGCGGTACCGGCAAGACCACCCTGCTGGAGCAGCTGCTGCCGCGCCTCGGCGAGCGGGGCCTGCGGGTGGCGGTGATCAAGCATGCCCACCACGCCTTCGATGTCGACCAGCCCGGCAAGGACAGCCACCGCCTGCGTCAGGCCGGCGCCTCGCCGATGCTGGTGGCGTCCCGCGCCCGGGTGGCGCTGATGATGGAGACCCCCGGGCGCGAGGAGGCCGATCTGGCCGAGCTCATCGACATGGTGCGTCCCCAGCATCCCGACCTGGTGTTGGTGGAAGGCTTCAAGGCGTGGCCGCTGCCCAAGCTCGAGCTCCATCGCCCGGAGGTGGGCAAGTCGCTGCGGGTCGCCGAGGACCCCTGGGTGCGCGCCGTGGCTAGCGACGCCTCCCTCGCGCTGCCCGAGGGTGTCGAAGCGCTGGACCTCAATGACCTCGAGGCCCTCACCGACTGGATTGCCGCCTGGCCAGCCCGCTGGCCGAGCCGCCAGCTGCCCCGCGAGCGCAAGTGCGAGGAGGCCGCGCCATGACGCTCTCCTGCTTCGATCTCGGCGAGCGGATGCTCTCGGTGGCGGAGGCGCGCGCGCGCCTGGCCGGCCTCGTCGAGGCGCCGCTGCCCGCCGAACGGGTGGCGCTGGGCGAGCTCCACGGCCGGGTGCTGGCCGAGGACGCGGTCTCGCCCATCGACGTGCCCCAGAACACCAATGCCGCCATGGACGGCATCGCCCTGGCCTGGCCCTCTCACGACAATCCGCCCGGCGAATGGCGACGGGTCGGCGAGGTGCTCGCCGGCAGGCGCCGTGAAGAGCCGCTGGGTGAGAGCGAGTGCGTGCGCATCACCACCGGGGCGCCGCTGCCGCCGGGAACCGACACCGTGATCATGCTCGAACAGCTCGAGGAGCGCGGCGAGACCCTGGCGGTTCGCCAACCCGAGCGCGTCAGGCGTGGCCAGCACGTGCGCCAGGCCGGCGAGGACATCCCCCGGGGCCACACGGCGTTGCATGCCGGTACGCGGCTGGGGGCGGCCGAACTGGGCCTGCTGGCCTCGCTTGGCCTGGTTGATGCGAGCGTGCACCGTCGCCCGCGGGTGGCGATCTTTTCCACCGGCGACGAGGTGACGGCGCCCGGGAAACCGCTGCCCCCGGCGGGCATCTTCGATGCCAACCGCTATACCCTGGCCGGCCTGCTGGCCGAGCAGGGTGCCGAGTTGCTCGACCTGGGCATCCTCCCCGACGACCGGGAAGTCATGGTCGCGGCCCTGACTGATGCCGCCGGGCGGGCCGACATGGTGATCACCAGCGGCGGCGTGTCGGTGGGCCACGCCGACTTCACCCGCGCAGCGCTGGAGGCGGTTGGCCGCCTGGCGTTCTGGCGCATCGCCATCCGCCCCGGGCGTCCCCTGGCCTGTGGCCTGCTGGGCGAACGGGGTGTGCCCTTCCTGGGGCTGCCCGGCAACCCGGTGGCGGTGATGGTGACCTTCCTGCAATTCGTGGCGCCGCTGTTGTCCAAGTTGCAGGGCAGGCCGCTGCACGAGCCCGAGCGGCTGTTCGCCATCGCCGACGAAGCCCTGAAGAGCCGGCTCGGGCGCACCGACTTCCTGCGCGGCCGCTACCACGCCGACGCCGAGGGCCGCCTGCACGTGTGCAGCACCGGCGCCCAGGGCTCCGGGATCCTGTCCTCGATGGTGGCGGCCAACTGCCTGATCGAGCTCACCGACGACCGCAAGGGGGCGGCCCCGGGCGAGATGGTGAGCATCCAACCCCTTCATCGACTGCCATGAGACGCTGACCCCCATGCCTCTGTCCAACCAGCCACTGACCCATCTCAATGCCCGCGGCGAGGCCCACATGGTCGACGTCGCCGACAAGCCGGAGAGCCGCCGCGAGGCCAGCGCCTCGGGCCTCATCCGCATGCAGCCCGAGACCCTGGCGCTGCTCTCCGAGGGCGGCCTGCCCAAGGGCGATGTGCTGGCTACGGCGCGCATCGCCGGCATCCAGGCCGCCAAGCGAACTCACGAGCTGATCCCGCTCTGCCATGCCCTGGCACTGTCGAAGGTCGCCATCGACTTCGCGCTCGACGAGCCCGAGTCCTGTGTCCATGTCACCGCCACCTGTCGCCTCAACGGGCGGACCGGGGTGGAGATGGAGGCGTTGACCGCGGTCTCGGTGGCCTGCCTGACCCTCTATGACATGTGCAAGGCCGTGGACAAGGGCATGGAAATTGGCGCCATCCACCTCGACACCAAGGCCGGTGGCAAGTCCGGCGATTATCGGCGCGAACAGGCCCGGGGAGAGCGAGCGGTGGCGCCCTCCATCATCGAGTCTGCCCCGTCGCCGATCGTCACCGGCGAGGGCGCCTCCGGCGAGGTCTCGGTGGGGCAGCGTTGCGACATCGCCGCGCCCTGCATCCTCGTCAAGTGCCTGGCCGAACTGCGTGAGCGTCTCGGCATCGGCGATGTCTCGGTCCCCTTTGATCGCTTGCCGAGTTCCGACGTGGCCGGCCTCAAGACCGCGCTCAAGGCGATGGATCCACGTTTCGAAGGCCTCGATCAGGGCCGCGTCCTGTGTGCCGTCAATCAGGTGATGGCCGGCGATGCCACACCGCTGACCGACAACGACGAGGTCGCCTTCTTTCCCCCGGTGACCGGAGGCTGAGCGATGATCCGCGTGCAGGAAAGCCACTTCGATGCCGGCGCCGAACAGCGCGCCCTGCTCGAGGGGCGCAGCGACATCGGGGCGGTGGTGAGCTTCACCGGCCTGGTGCGCGACTTCAACGAGCGCCCCGAGGTCCAGGCGCTGACCCTGGAACACTATCCGGGCATGACCGAGGCGGCCCTCGGCGAGATCGTCGAGCAAGCGCGGGCTCGCTGGCCGCTTCAGGGTGTGACCGTGATCCACCGGATTGGACGCCTCGCCCCCTCAGACCCTATCGTGTTGGTAGTGGTCGCCAGCGCCCATCGACGCGCCGCCTTCGAGGCCTGCGACTTCATCATGGATTACCTCAAGACCCGCGCGCCTTTCTGGAAGAAGGAGCATACCGCCAGCGGGGACTACTGGGTGTCGGAGCGCGACGGGGACCATCATGATGCCCGTCGCTGGGAGATGTCTTGATGACCGATGAGCTGATCGACGACTTCGGCAGGCGAGTGCGCTACGTGCGCATCTCGGTCACCGATCGCTGCGATTTTCGCTGCGTCTACTGCATGAGTGAGGAGATGACCTTCCTGCCGCGTGCCCAGGTGCTGACCCTGGAGGAACTGGCGATGGTCGCCCGGGCCTTCACCGAGATGGGCGTGGAGAAGGTCCGCCTGACCGGGGGCGAACCGCTGGTGCGGCGTGATATCGATCGTCTCGTCGGTGATATCGGGGCGCTGCCGGGGCTCAAGGACTTTGCCATGACCACCAATGGCGCCAGCCTGCCCAAATTCGCCGCTCCCCTGCGCGAGGGAGGGCTCAAGCGTCTCAATATCAGCCTCGACTCCCTGGATCCCGAGCGCTTCCGTCATCTCACCCGCACCGGCGACCTGCACAAGGTCATCGACGGCATTCGTGCCGCGCGTGACGCCGGTTTCGAGCGCATCAAGCTCAATGCCGTGATCCTCAAGGGACGCAACGACGACGAAGTACTGGACCTCGTCGATTTCGCGCGTGACGAGGGCCTCGATATCAGCTTCATCGAGGAGATGCCGCTGGGCGACGTATCGGACCACTCCCGTGCCGAGACCTTCTGTTCCAGCGACGAGGTACAGGCGCGCATCGAGGCCCGTCACGAACTGATCCCCACCACCGAGTCGACCCTCGGTCCGTCGCGCTACTTCATGATGCCCGACAGCGATTCCCGGGTCGGCTTCATCTCGCCCCACAGCCACAACTTCTGCGACACCTGCAACCGGGTTCGCGTCACCGTGGAAGGGCGTCTGCTGCTGTGCCTCGGCAACGAGCACTCCGTGGACCTGCGCGCCGTGCTGCGCCGCTACCCCGGCGATATCGAGGCGCTGAAGCAGGCCATCGTGCGCGCCATGCCGCTCAAGCCCGAGCGGCATCACTTCACCACCGACGGCGATGTCCAGGTGGTTCGCTTCATGAATATGACCGGCGGCTGAACTGCAGCCCCTTTGCAGCCCCTTTGGTCAGACCCCGGCCAACGCCGAGGTCTGACCCCAAGGGCGAAGCACTACGCCGACAGCATGGCACAACGGGCGACATCACGATGTCGCCCGTTTGCTGGTTGGCAGGGGCAATCCTTTCGGGATATCGTGAATCGCGCTTAGCTGCTTGCCGTTGGGGGTGGCAATTTTCCCTTTCTTTCTTCCGCTTTTTCCCACGACTTTCCTTGCCAATGTGTCGCAAGTGCATATACTTTCAACGTGTCATTACACAACGCAACCGTCCAACATTCGGCATGGAGACCGCCAATGTCCAGCGAATCCCTGGAGCGCATCGCCCGCAACAAGAACGTGGCTCGTGCCGCGGCACGCCAGCTGAGCATGGAACAGCTCCGCAAGCTGGCCGAGGTCATCGGAGAAGTCATCGAGCAGAAGAAGGACGAGGAAGTTCAGCGCCAGGAAGAAGAAGTCGAGAAGGCCAAAAAGCTCGCCGAGATCCGCGAGCAGATCAATGAAGCCGGCCTTTCCCTGGATGATCTGGTGACCGAACAGCCCAAGCGCAAGCGCGGTCGCCCACCGAAGAACGCCAGCAAGGCCTGAGGTGGGGTATTCCCGTCACCGCGCCTTGCCATCAGGGCGCGGTGAGGGCAGGGCTAAAACCCACATTACTTCCCCAGCATCTCGGCTTCCACCGCCAGGATCTGCAGATGCACTTCGGGTAACCGGTGCAGGTGATCGGCGAGCCAGCCGAGCAACCTGGGTTGCAGGGCCAGGCGCAATTCCGCCAAGGAATCCACCTGGATCTCCTCGAGGCAGTCGTCCAGCCAGTCGGCGAAGGCGGTCTCGTCCATGGGGCTCGTCTGGCTGGCGTCGAGCATCAGCCGGCCGATGCGGGTCCAGCCGGAGTCGGTGGCTGCCACCGAAATGGCCAGGTAAAGACTCCCATGGCGTGAGCGGTTGGCCCCGTCGCCGCTGCCCAGGCCGGGCAGGGCGGAGACCGCATCCTGGCTGATGATATGCGGCTGCTGGGGGTGACGCGCCTCCAGGGAAAGCCCCTCGGCATCCAGACGAATCAGGTCGCCGTTCACCGGCGACACCGGTGCCTGGATGCCGAGCTCCTCGGCCAGCGCCCGGTGGGCCTGCTGGTGGCGAGCCTCGCCATGTACCGGCAGCAGGTGGCGGGGTTTCACCCAGCCGTAGAAGGTGCGCAGTTCGTCCTGGGCCGGGTGGCCCGAGGCGTGCAGTTCGGGGTGATTCTCGTCGTCGAGGATGGCCACGCTGAAGTGCCTGAGGCCGCGCTTCAGGCGGTCGATCAGCCGCTCGTTGCCGGGGATGGCCTTGGCCGAGAAGATTACCGTGTCGCCGGCCATCAGCTCGAAGTGGGAATGGCGGCCTCGGGAGAGGCGGGACAGCGCGGCCCGCGGTTCGCCTTGGCTGCCAGTGGCGATCACCAGCACTTCTTCCGGCGGCAGATAGCCGAGGTCGGTCACCGGTACCAGCGACGGCAGGTCGTCCAGGTAGCCAAGCTGGCGTGCCACGCCCACCATGCGCTCCATGGAGCGCCCCATCAGGCTGACCCGGCGGCCGCAGCGCTCTGCCGCGCGGCCGATGGCCAGCACCCGCGCCAGGTTGCTGGCGAAGCAGCTCACCACCACGCGTCCCTCGCAGCGGGCGATGGCATGGGTCAGCGCCTCGGCGACCTCGCCCTCGCTGCGGGAGTGGCCGGGCATCGGCGCGTTGGTGGAGTCCCCCACCACCAGGTCCACAGGCGCGATGGCGCGAAAGGTCGCGGCCGAGATCGGCGGCCCGATCAGCGGCTCGGGATCGAGTTTCCAGTCACCGGTGTGCAGCACCCGGTGGTCGCCGGCGGCGATCAGCAGCGCGCAGCTCTCGGGAATCGAGTGGGTCAGCGGCAGGAAGCGCAGGGTGAAGGGGCCGGCCTCCAGCGCCTCGCCGGGCTCGATGACCCGGATGGCATCGGTAGCCAGCCCGCGTTCGACAAACTTGGCCCGCAGCAGGCCGGCGGCCAGCGGGGTGGCATGAATCGGGCAGCCCCACCGGGGCCACAGCCAGGCGGCGGCGCCGATATGATCCTCGTGGCCATGGGTGATGATCAGCGCCCGGGGACGGATCGAGAGTGTCTCCAGGGTGGAGAGATCCGGTACCTGGAGTGGATTGTCCGGGAGGTCCTGACGGATCATCATGCCGCAGTCCACGGCGATCCAGGCCTCCTTGCCCCTCTCCCCATGACCCCTCTCTTCACGACCCAGGCCATAGAGGCTGAGGTTCATGCCGATCTCGCCACAGCCGCCCAACGGCAGGAAATGCAGGGGAGGGCGGCGACGAGGACGGATCTGGACGCGTGGTTGTGGCATCGACGGGGGAACGGGCCTGGGAAAGTGTACGAACACTATACGGGAAGCCCGCTGGGCCCCACAACGCGGCCCTCAGGCATTCGCAGGGCAATCGCAGTTAGCCGAAGCGAGAGGCGCCGGGGACAGGTCAAAGGGGAGGTCCTATGCCAAGGATGGCATCGGTAGCGTACAGGGAAGTATTCACAGCGCCTCCCCGGCGGCCTGTCGCCGGAACAGCCTCGAGCGTTACTTCCATCTGCGATAGCCTTGAAGGCATTCGGCTCAGGTCGGAGTGTCCAGCGCTACCTGGGTCGCCAGGACCTTGCGCAGGAAGTCCCGGGTGCGGGGATCCTGCGGCGAACCGAAGAGCTGGCCGGGTGGCCCCTGCTCGACGATGCGCCCCCCCTCCATGAAGATCACCCGGTCCGCCACGTCCCGGGCGAAGCTCATCTCGTGGGTGACCACCAGCATGGTCTGGCGCTCCCGGGCCAGCTGCTTCATCAGGCCCAGGACTTCCTCGACCCATTCCGGATCCAGTGAGGAGGTCGGCTCATCGAAGAGGATTACCTCGGCCTGGGCCGCCATGGCGCGCCCGATGCCGACCCGCTGCTGCTGGCCGCCGGACAGGGCGGCGGGGTAGGCATCGGCCTTGTCGGCCAGGCCGATGCGTTCCAGGATCTCCCTGGCCCGCGCATGGGCCTTCGCCTTGGGCCAGCGGTTGACGACGATCAGCCCCTCGGCGATGTTCTCCAGCGCCGTCTTGTTGGCGAACAGCGCATAGTTCTGGAACACGAAGGCCGTGCGCCGCCGTGCCGTCAGGATGTCGGCCTGGCTGGCCCGGGTGACGTCGACATCCAGATCGCCGATGGTCAGCCGGCCGGCATCCGGCCGCTCGAGGAAGTTCAGGCAACGCAACAGCGTCGACTTGCCGGTCCCTGAAGGGCCGATGACGACGATGATCTCGCCCTGCTCGATGGCCAGGTCGATGCCGTCGAGCACGGCGGTTCCGCCGAAGCGCTTGACGAGTCCCTGTACCTTGATCATCGGCGATACGCCTCGTTGAGTCGGGTTTCCAGACGCCGCTGAAACCAGGCCAGCAGCTCGACGATGATCCAGTAGAAGACCGCCACGGTGATGAAGGCCTCGAAGTAGAGAAAGCTGCCGGCGGCCTCCTTCTGGGTGGCGCCCATCAGCTCGGTGACCCCCAGGGTGAATGCCAGGGAGGTGGCCTTTATCATGTCGATGAAGTAGTTCATCAGCGTCGGGACCGCGACCCGCGTGGCCTGTGGCAGCACGATGCGCCGCATCAGCTGGCCGTTGGTCATGCCGATGGAGAGTGCCGCCTCCGTCTGGCTGCGGTCGACCCCGACGATGGCGGCGCGAATGGATTCCGCCATGTAGGCCGAGAAGTGCAGGGTCAGGCCCATGATGGTGGCGGTAATGCCATTGATCTGGGTCAGGAAGGCCATCAGCTGGGGCAAGCCATAGTAGAACAGGAACAGTTGCACCAGCAGCGGCGTGCCACGAAAGAAGGAAATGAACAGCAGGGTGGCGGCGTTCAGCCCCGGGATGCGCAGCACGCGGATCACGGCGAGGCCACAGGCCAGCACCAGGGCCAGCGCCATCCCCACGGCGGCCATCTGCAGGGTCAGCGGCAGGTAGCGCAGCAGGACGGGCACCAGCCCCAGCATGTAGTCGACATCGAGCACTTGCATGGGAGCGACTCAACGCCTCACGGGCGAGTGATGTCGGTGCCGAACCACTCTTCCGAGATCGCCTGCAGCTTGCCCGACTCGCGCAGGCTGGCCAGCGCGGCGTTGACACGATCACGCAGGGCGCGGTCCTCCTCGGTGTCGCGGAAGGGCAGGGCATTGCGGATCCTGGAGAACGGCTGGCCGGCCAGCGCCAGGGGCAGCGGCTTCTCCTTGATCACCTGGCTGGCACTCACTCGGTCCATGACGAAGGCGTCGACGCGGCCCAGGGCGGTGTCCTGCTCGATGTTGCTTTCGTAGGTCCGGATGTCGATCTCGTCGGCGTAGGGCAGTTCGCGCAGCAGCTGCTCGTAGTTGGAGCCGAGGTTGACGGCAACCGTCTTGCCTTTCAGGTCCTCGACGCCCTGGACTTCTTCGTTGCCCGCCTTGACCACGACCTGGGCGCCGTCGTAGACGTAGGGCTCGGTGAAGGCGTACTTCGCGGCCCGCTCTTCGGTGATGGTGGTCTGGTTGGCGATGGTGTCGATCCGGCCGGACTCGAGCATGCCGAACAGCCCCGAGAAGTTCGCCGTGACGAACTCGACCTCGACGTCCATCTCCTCGGCCACGGCTTCCATGACATCCACCTCGAAGCCCTGGAGCTCGTCCTGCTCGACGAAGGTGAAGGGGAAGTAGCCGCCGGACATGCCGACCCTGATGGCGTGATCATCGGCCTGAGCCAGGCTGCCGGTGGTCATCAGGCCAGCGGTCAGGGCGGTGAGGGCAATGCGTTTGAGCATGGGATTGCTCCTGTGGTTTCGCTGAAACTAGGAAATCCGGCACGGCGTTCGTGTCGTTGATGGATAAATACACTAGGGAATAAGAAAACGTTTTTCCAATAGCCTTTGGTTATGGGCTATGCAGGGGTAGGCCGCCGGGTAGGTTCGGTGTGGTAAGCCGTCATGCTGCCTATGCGAAAGGGGAGGACCGAATGTCGACTCCCCTTGGATGTGGAAGTGTTGCTCCGAGTGTTCAATTCACTTGATTCAGACTATTCGCGTCGGTCGCTGCTCTGAGGCGAGCCAGCATGGGCCTCAGATCCGGTCCCAGAGACTCGAGCGCAGGCCGTGCGTAGTAATACCCCTGCTGGCGTGTAATGCCCATGCCTGCCAGCCACAAGGCTTCGCCGCGGGTCTCGACACCTTCTGCGATCAGCAGTACCCCCAGCTCGTCTCCGAGGCCCTTGACCGCGCGGATCAGTGCCTGTCGTCGGATGTCGTGGTGGCACCCCATCACCAGCTCTCGATCGATCTTCAGCCGGTCGGGTTTCAGGTCGGTGAGCAGGTCCAGGTTGGCATAGCCGTTGCCGAAGTCGTCCAAGGCAGTCGCGAACCCCATGGATCGGTAGCTCTCGATGATCCGGTTCAGGTGGTGCCGGTCTGTGACGCGTTCTGTCTCGGTGAACTCGAAGACAAGTCGATCGGTCGGCCATCCTACGCGATGACAAACATCAAGCGTGGCCTGGATGCACGCCTCGGGCTCATAGACGGCGTTGGGTAAAAAGTTGATCGATAGGTTTTGCTTCATGCCGACTCTGCTTGCCAGCTCGATGGCACGGACGCGGCAGGCCTGGTCGAAACGGTAAAGCAGGTCGTCGGTTACCTGGGAGAGTATGCTCCATGCCGACTCGCCCCGCGGGCCGCGCACGAGCGCTTCATAGGTGGTGATCTGTGCTTCACTGATGTCAACGATCGGCTGAAACGCCATTGTGAAGTCGAAAGGGAGTTCCCCTATGCACCTTCCGCAGTGTCCCTCAGCCCTTGCGCAATGACTCATATATTGTCCTTTTTACAACAGCTTATCGGTTTCCTCATCCGCCGCTGGTGAGCAATAGCTCGACACGACGGTTGGCCGCACGTCCACTGCTTGTCTCGTTGTTCTCAAGAGGTTGGGTATCGGCATAGCCGATGGCACGCAGACGCCCCTCGGGTAGACCGGCCGATGCAAGGTAGCGCAGTACCGAGATGGCACGGCCGGTGGAGAGCTCCCAGTTGGAGGGGAAGCGTTTCGTGGAGATAGGAATGTTGTCGGTATGCCCCTCGACCGATATTCGCCCATCGAATGTCAGAAGAGTCTCCATCAGTCCTTGCAGGACTATCCGTCCCCGAGGAGTCAGCCTGTCCTGTCCACTGGCAAACAGCAGGTTATTGTCGATGCGTAGCGTGATCCCTCTGTCGCCCTCGGCAACGCTGACACCCTCAATCTCCAGTCCTTTGAAACGCGGCTTAAGGCCCTCGTGACGAGGCCTCAGGCCGGAGGTCATTGGGGCAACGCCGGTAGCGGCAGCGATGGAGGCAGATTGAGCCTGGGGAGATACCGATGGCATTGCCTGGCCGGGGAGCTGGTTGCCACTGGTGGCCTGGCCTTTGCCTGTCATCGAAAGGAGAAGGACGAAAAGGGTGATCAGCAAGGTCAGGACGTCCAAGTAGCTCATCAGCCAACTCTCACTGTCTCCGTCACCCTGGCTGGGTGGGCTGAGTGCCTGGCGGATGTCCCGGTCACGCATGCTGGCCGGTCTCACTGCTGTCACGCTGCCGGGCGGGAGGCTCCGGGTCACGAATCTCGTCATGATAGTTGGCGACGAAAGAATTCAGGGTCTCTTCGATGAACGATGGCAGGCGACGCTTGGTGATCAGCGAGATGCCCTCGAGCACCATGTTCATCGCAATCAGGCGCTCCTCGGTGCGACGCTCGAGCTTCACCGCAATCGGCTTGAAGATCAGGTTGGCCAGCAGAATGCCGTAGAAGGTGGTGAGCAGGGCAACGGCCATCCTGGGGCCGATCACGTTCAAGTCACCTGCCTCCATGACTTCCAGCATGTTGACCAGGCCCACCAGCGTTCCGATCATCCCGAAGGCAGGTGCGTAGTTGGCCATGGTGCGGAAGATCTGTGCTTCGGCGTGCTCGCGGGCCTTGAGCCGGGAGATCCGCCAGCGAAGCAGGTCGAAGATCTCGTCCTCCTTGGTATTGGCGATCACCAGCTGGATGCCGGTACGCAGAAAGGGGTTGCGTGTCTGCTCCAGGGACGCCTCCACCGCGCGGACGTCACCCTTCAGCCACAGCCGGGACATATCGACCAGCTCGCTGATGTCATCGCGGATATAGGTGTTCTCTCGACGGAATACGATGGCGACCAGTCGCACTACCCTCAGCACCTCTTTGAGGGGGTAGCTGATGAAGGTCGCGGCCAGGGTGCCGGCCACGACGATGCCGAGTCCCGGGAGGTTGATGAAGCTTTGTGGTGATTCGGCGGTAAAGAGCAGGACGCTGGCGAGCAGCACGCAGCTGGCCAGTATTCCGATCAGTGTCGAGGGGTTCATGAACGGCTCCTGACCGTAGAGTGCATTCGCATACTTCAGTTATCGGACGCCGTGCAGGATACTTTAATGTTGCTGCTCCAGGGCGCGGACAGTCGCGAAAGAGGGTGATACCCTTGGGGCCACCCAAGCCTGCCGAGAATGGCACTCCACCGCCCGCAGAGCAGGTAAGCATCGCAGGGAGTGATACATCATGACAGGGCGAGAAGAGACGGATCGCTTCACCATAGCCATGCATCCGATTCACGACGTCGAGTATGAGCATGTGGCCGACCGCCTCATCTATCAGCACCATGACAGCGATCCTGATGATCCGGTGAGCCGCACGGCGAAGGCCCTGAGCAGCGTCCTGTATGAACTGGACGAGCGGCAGTCCCGTGAGCTCTTCATCGAGCTTCCCGCGGAGTGGCTGGTACGCCTCGACCTGTTGCCGACGCCACCCCACCAGGTGGTCATCGGCCTGCCCCGGGGCCTCGAGATCACGCCGGAGCTGGCGGAGAGCCTGCGCAGTATCCGCGAGCGGAATTACCGCATCGCCGTGCCCGACCCCGCGCCTCAGGCCATGGGGTCCGACCTGCAAGCCGTGGCTGACATCATCGAGATTGATGCCTCCCAGGCCCTTGACCTCGAGCGGCTGGACACCCTCAAGGCGAAGGGGTATCGGTTGCTGGCAGAGCATATCCAGGACCACGAGCAGCTTGAGCAATGCCTGGCCGCCGGCTGCGACTACATCAATGGCCGCTATCTCTCAGAGCCCCACTATCACGCTTCCAGGCCGCGAGGGCGCCACGGCAATCGCGCCGCCCAGTTGAGGCTGATCAACGAGCTCTATCGTGAGGACGCCGACCTTCATCGTCTTCACGACCTTCTCCTGCAGATGCCGCACCTGCATGTGGCGATCCTGCGCCGAGCCAACTCCAGCTATTTCGGCCAGAGCCACCAGCAATCTGATCTGCGACGCGCGATGCAGGTGATCGGCCTCAACGAGTTGCGCAGGCTGGTGATGACGATCTCGCTGGCCAGCGAGATGCCGTCATCGCGCATCACGGTGAGGCTGGCATTGATCCGCGCCTACATGTGCCAGAACCTGGCCGAGCCCTTCCGCAATATCGATCCTGAGGACGCGTTCACCACGGGCCTGTTTTCGATGATGGCGGCGCTGCTGGATGAGGATCAGGCCACCCTGCTGGCCCAGCTGCCGCTCGACGACGCCATCCTTCGGGCCCTTGAGCATCACGAGGGCCACTTGGGAGCCATCCTGGCGATCTGCGAGGAGCATGAGCAGCAGCTGGCGGGCAACACGCCTGACCACACCGCCGAACGGCTGCAGGAATGCTATCTCGATGCCCTGGAGAGGACCGCCACCCTGATGGGGCGCTTCTAGCGCCGCCGGGTGACGTGCCGCCATTTCCATCCCGGAGAGCGCGGCGTCAGCTGGGCTCGTAGAGCCTTGCCCGCAGGCGGCTGACCGCCTGGCTGTGCAGCTGGCAGACTCGCGATTCCGATACGCCCAGCACTGCCCCGATCTCCTTCAGGTTGAGCTCTTCCTGGTAGTAGAGCGCCATGAGCAGCGTCTCACGCTCGGGCAGCGCCTCGATGGCCTCGATGATCTGCTCCCGTTTTTCCTGATCCACCAGCCGGGAGAACGGGCTTTCCAGGGCTCGGCTTTCAAGCCGAGACTCTCCCCCTTCGGCCATCAGTTCCTCGAAGGGCAGCAGCTGGCCACTGTTGGTATCGTTAAGCAGGCGCCGATAGTCCGCCAGGGGCATCTCGAGCTCCGTCGCGATTTCCGTCTCCTCGGGTGGTCGCCCCAGATGCTGCTCCAATCGCCGCACTGCTTCATCAACGGCCCTGGCGCTGCGCCGAACGCTGCGTGGCAGCCAGTCCCGGCTGCGTAGCTCGTCCAGCATGGCACCGCGGATACGCTGGTTGGCGAAGGTCGCAAAGCTTGCGCCCTTACCCGAGTTGAATCGACCCATGGCTTCCAGCAACCCGACAGTGCCGGCCTGAATCAGGTCGTCCAACTCGATGCTGGCTGGCAGTCGTACCTGCAGGGCGAGTGCCTGACGGCGCACCATGGGCAGGTACTCTGTCAGCAGTTCTCCCTGATCGATCTTCCCTTGTGCCGTATACATCCTCTTGCCTCACAGCTGGTCAGCAGTACCACCTGCTTGTTCGGGTGGTGTTGTCGGATTCGTTTTTACCGATGGTTCACTATCACCTGAAGCCCACTTACCGTCACTGGAGGATGCCCCTCCGGTAGGGAGAAGCGGAATTCCAGCGCGACGTCGGCTGCCAGTCCGGCCAGTGCGCGGGTTGTGCCGCGTCGGCTTGGTAACGGTGTGCAATCGGCCGGGTGGCAAAGTCTGACGTTCAGGGTGTCTCCCGGTGGGAGCCGGTAGTGCCAGACGATACTCTGGATCACTCGATTGCCGGCTTGCGTACCGACGGGGCCTAGAGAGTCAGACGATGTTTCGCGGTCTGCCATGCTGACCCTGGTCTCAGAGGCATTGGCGACCCAACTGCCAGCGGCATGCGCTTCAGCGCAGGCGACCGCGAGAACCAATCCCAGGGCATATCGTCCGGTGCGCCTCATGTCGACATCACCAGCAGGTCAATACCCAGGCAACTCCACGCCGCCTGTTGCAGGTTGTCCAGTAGTCCCTTGCGGGGCATCTCCGGCGCATGTACCGCCAGCAGACGATGAGGCCTCTGTTGGTCATGGAGCCGCGTCAATACCCCGAAAGCCCGGCGGAAGGCATTCGGATCGTTGTCCACCCAGAGGGCCCATCGTGACTGTTGCGTGAGCAGCAGTGGCAAGTGTGGACTGGCGATCTCCACAGGGACGACCCGCCACTGTGCTGCTGAGCCCACCCAGCGTCGTCCTTGCGCATCCCAGTACTCCAGCAGGTCGCGGACGCGCTGGGCCTGGAAGGGCGATACGCCAGGTAGTCCGACAACCATCAGCGTTTTGCAGGCTGGGACTACGTCGCGACGGTTGTCATCGCGAGGGGAGGAGACATGGTGAGTGCCTGCCCCCTGCCGCAGTCCTGCTGCCTGATCGGCGAAGGTCACGTCATACCCTCCAGGCCGGCTGAGCCGACATGGCGAATGGCATCCCTGGCACTGAACAGGTAGAGCAAGGCCTCAAGCAGGGCGGTGTCACGTCGGCGGCGCCGCCCTCCCAGAAGGCCCAGGAGTTCCGAACGGAGATCCATGGCGGCCACGTCGCTGCCATGGTCGAGATGGTTGGCGGCGGCGGCGATCCCGGTGGCCAATAGTAGCTGTAGCTCAGGACGTGTCTGAGCCGGCAGCAGCGCGGACAATCGTTCCTTGGCACGACGTGTTTGCTGCGCAAGGCCCTCGGCCTGCAGATGGCTGAGCAGAAGGGGCAGGGCATCCTCGTGGTTGCTGATGGTCATCAACCAGTAGCGCCGGCCCAGCTCCTTTCCGCTTTCGGGATCGCTCAGTGTGCCGAACCAGGCCTCCAGGGATTTACCGGACAGACCTTCCTTGCGACGAGTCGGAAACGCCGTGACAGTGAGCTGTGACAGCGCCACGTGGCAAGGTTGGCCTCGAAGTCGGCAGTTGGCCTGTGCGGACCGGGTGGCCAGTGGGGCAAGTTCGGACAGGGCACGACGTTCTGCGCCATGAATGACCCGCTGCCCAGGGCGTACCTGGCTGGACCAAATGACCTGCCCTCTATCAAGCCATTGCCAGGCATCGCTTTCCGGTAGGGAGGGAAGCAGATGGACCTTGACCCCCTGCATCTCGTCCGACATGGCCAGCTGGTTGACCTGGCCGATGGGTTGCCTGTGTTGCAGGTCCGGCAGGGTTAGCCAACGGCCCTGTGCGTCCAGCCCCAGGTCCGGCATTGCCCAGTCACAGCCCTTCAAGGTTCGCCGGGAGGCCCATAGCATGCCTGTGCATTCGCATGTCCTGGCAGCCTGGTCGAGCAGGGTATCCAGGCGCGCTGCCTGGAGTTCATCGGGAAGTGTGGAGATGTCCCAGGCAGCCTCCAGGTCACTGAAGCCCGCCAGTCGCTGACGAAGCCCCTGCAGGGTGGACGACAGCCGCCGTCCCTGTCCGAGCAGGTCACCTCTCGGGGAGAACCCGCTCGTTGCCCGGGGCTGCAGTGAGGCCGACGGTTCGGCCAAGGCTAGTGGGGCGCGCGTGGCAAGGGCCTGCGTGATCAGAGCCATCGGATCGGGTATTTCCAGGTCTTCCGGGACACGCTGGCCTTGAGCGCTGTACATCAGGCGAAGGCCATGGCGGATGATCGTCTCTAGCACTGGAGCCAATCGTCCTGCCTCGTCCTGCTTGGTCAGCAGGCAATCACTCAGTTCAGCCCCTGCCGCTCGCGCGGCCTGGCGGTAACGTGTAACGACTTCCTCTAGAGTCTCAGGCTGACTGGCCGCGTTGAGCAGCAGCACCATCCGGACCCGGACTCGCCCTCCCTGCAGCTGGGCGATCTGCTCGATGATCCTCTGGTCACGTTGGCTCATCCCTACGGTGTCGATGATCACCCAGCGGCGGCCCCGGAGGTCCCGGGCCAGGCTGTCGATAGGCTGGCCCGGCGCGAGGGCATGCATCGGAATGCCCAGAAGCCCGGCATATATCCGCAGCTGTTCGTGGGCGCCAATGCGGAAGCTGTCAGTGGTGACCAGCGCGACCTGTTCTGCGCCGTGGCGCTGAACGAAGCGAGCCGCCAGCTTGGCAGTCGTGGTGGTCTTGCCGACCCCGGTCGGGCCAACCAGCGATATGACCCCGGGGGGGTCAAGGAAGTTATCCTCGTGCTCAAGGGCGGGCAGTCTGGCCGCCAGCCGTCGTTGCAGCCAGGAAAGCGGACGGTTGTCGTCGATTTCGCAGTCGTTGAGTTCGCCAGGGAGCGCTTGCAGCAGCTCGTCGGCCAGCAGGGCACTGAAGCCCGCTTCTCCTAGCAGGCGCTTGAGTCGTGTTCGGGAGTCCTGAGTGGGGGTGTGGCGCGCCTGTTCCCGGGCCAGAAGTGCGCGCATATCCTGCATCTCATGCAGCAGCTGCTCGCTCATGGTCTGCAGGGTGCGTCCGTCGATCGCTGCATCACTGTATTGTGGAGCCGGTGGTACAGAGGAGGGGGATGGGGCCTGTGGCGCAGACGCTGCGGTCATGTCTTCCATGGCGCCATCCGCCATGGCCAGGATTTCCACGCCCTGCTCGGTGCGACGATTGGCCAGGATCAGCGCATCATCCCCAAGCGACTCGCGCACCTGGCGCATGGCCTCTCGACTGGTGTTACCCGTGAATCGAATGACGCTCATCTATCAGCGGCCTCCTAGCAGGGTGGTAACACGCAGAGTGCGATCGTCGGGAATCTCTGCCTGAGACATGACGACGAGGTGGCGCAGGCGCCGTCGCAGGAAACGTGACAGAAGGGCCCGCAGGCCGTGCTGCACCACCAGGACCGGTGGCTCGCCACTTGCCTCATGGCGCTCAAGCGCTTTCTCGGCTTCGGTCATCAGGGTCTCGGCCAGCCCTGGCTCCAATGCGCCGTTACCGTTCATGGCCTGGGTCAGGATCTGCTCAAGCTGGCTTTCCAGGCCGATGACCTTGAGTTCCTCGCGACCAGCAAACCACTGCTGAGTGATACCTCTGCCCAGCGCGATCCGCACCATCGCCGTTAATTCGTTGGCATCCTGCTGCTGCGGGGCATGTTCGGCCAAGCAATCGAAGATGGTGCGCATGTCGCGGATCGAGACCTCCTCATCGAGCAGGTTCTGCAGCAAGCGCTGAAGCACGGTGAGAGAGATGGCCTTGGGCACCACGTCTTCCACCAGGCCCTGTTGCTCTTCGCTCAGCTTGTCGAGAAGCTTTTGTACCTCTGAACGGCCGAGCATCTCGGCGGCGTACCGGTGGAGCAGGTGATTGAGGTGGGTGGCAACCACCGTGCTGGCATCCACCACGGTATAGCCATAGACCTGTGCATGCTCACGCTGACTGGTGTCCACCCAGACGGCCGGCAATCCGAAGGCCGGGTCCTGGGTCATCATGCCCTTGAGTTCGCCGGTCACCTGGCCCGGGTCGATAGCAAGCCACTGGCCCGGGAAGGCTTCGGCTCGACCGATTTCTGCGCCCTTGAGGGTCAGCAGGTAGGTGTTGGCTCCCAACTCAAGGTTGTCGCGGATGTGTACCACAGGAGGAAGAAAGCCGACCTCTTGAGCAAATTTCTTGCGTACGCTCTTGATCCGACCCAGTAACTCACCCTGTTGGCGGGCATCCACGAGGGGGATCAGTCGATGTCCGACTTCCAGACCTAAGGTGTCCACCAACTGGACGTCCTCCCAGCTGGCTTCCGGCGCTTCTGACCTCGGCTGAGGCTCGGTCGCGATCTCCTCCTCGACCAGGCGACGCTCCTTTTGGCGAAGTAGCCACCAGGCAAGCCCGCCCAACAATGCCGTGAAGATCAGGAACACCAGGTTGGGCATTCCCGGAACCAGTCCCAGTAGTCCCATGACCGCAGCCGCCAGGATCATGACCTGGGGGTTAACGAACAGCTGACTGATCATCTGCTGCCCGACGTCCTGGTCAGTGGTGACCCGTGAGACGGTCACGCCGGCAGCTGTGGAGATCACCAGAGCTGGAATCTGGGCGACCAGGCCGTCACCAATGGTCATCAGGGTGTAGGTCCGTGCCGCACTTCCGAAGTCCATGTCGTGCTGAAGCATCCCGATCAGTAGGCCACCAATCACATTGACTACCATGATCACCAGGCCGGCCATGGCGTCGCCACGCACGAACTTGCTGGCACCGTCCATGGAACCGTAGAAATCGGCCTCCTGAGCCACGTCGCTACGTCGTTGCCGTGCATCATCTTCGCCGATCAGTCCAGCATTGAGGTCGGCATCGATTGCCATCTGCTTGCCCGGCATGGCGTCGAGCATGAAACGGGCCCCGACTTCAGCGATGCGTCCGGCGCCTTTGGTGATAACCATGAAGTTGATGATCACCAGGATCAGGAATACCACCAGGCCCACCGCAAAGTTACCGCCGACGAGAAACTCGCCGAAGGCCTCGATGACCTTGCCCGCTGAGTCGCCGCCCTGATGCCCCTCCATCAGGATGACGCGGGTGGAAGCGACGTTCAGCGATAGTCTCAACAAGGTAGTGAACAGCAATACGGCCGGGAAGGCAGCGAAATCCAGTGGCTTCTGGGTGAACATGCTCACCAGTAGCACCATGACCGCCAGGGCAATATTGAACGTGAACAGCAGGTCCAGTGCGAAGGGCGGCAGTGGCAGGATCATCATGGAGAGGATCATGAGGATCAGCACGGGACCGGCCAGCAGTTTCATGGGCACATTGCCCATCCAGTCCCGTTGGCCCAGATAGTTATTCAAGGCCTTCATGAACGTGCCTCGTGAGAGTCGGTATCGCGCGCAGGGACCTCCATGGAGGCTGGTACCGGAAGGTTTTCAGGGGAGGGCGGCGCTTCGCCGCCTTCCTTGGCTGCACGTCTCAGCCCGAAGGCCCAAGCCAGGACCTCGGCCACAGCGGTATACAGGTCCACTGGAATCTCGGCATCGAGATCCACGTGGTGATAAAGGGCCCTCGCCAACGGTGGTGCTCCTAATCTTGGGATCCCGTGTTTCTCACCGACCTCGCGAATACGAGCAGCCACCGCATCAGCCCCCTTGGCGATGACCCGGGGCGCAGACATGCCGGCCTCCTGATACTGCAGAGCCACGGCGTAATGCGAGGGATTGGTAATGATCACATCAGCTTCCGGGACCTGGCTCATCATGCGACCGCGTGCCATCGCCTGTTGCTGTTGACGGATGCGAGCCTTCACCTGGGGATCCCCCTCGGATTCCTTGTGTTCGCGCTTCACTTCATCCTTGCTCATGCGCAGCTTCTTGGCATGGCTCCACAGTTGGTAAGGCACATCAATCAGAATGACGACCAGCAGTGTCAGGACCATCAGGCCGCTGGCCTGGGCCGCCATCCACATCGCCTTGGCCAGCGCTTGCTGAATCGGCTGATCCATCAGGGCCATGAACTCACCGCGGTTCAAGTAGAGAAACGTCACTGCCGCGCTGCCGACCAACACTGACTTGGCGATGGCCTTGGCCAGTTCCACCAGTGCCTGAACACCGAACAGGCGTTTCAGCCCCTTGAGAGGGTTCAGCTTCGATAGCTGTGGCTGGAGTGATTTGGCCGAGATCAGCCATCCCCCAAGCAGTGCCGGTGCGACCAGGGCCACGACCGTGAGCAACAGGAACAGGGGCAGAAGGGCATACAGTGTTCGCTGGCCGAGATTCAGGGCATGCGCAAGCATCGGGGTGGTTTCCAGCGCATGGCGTCGTTCGAACAGGAAGGCCTGTTCCATGACCATCCCAAGCTGGTCATAGAGCATGCTGCCCATCGACCACAGGCCGACGACGCCTCCCAGCAACAACATGAAGGTGGCCAACTCCCGGGAACGGGCGACCTGGCCCTCCTCGCGCGACTTTTCCAGTCGTCGCGGGGTGGCCTCTTCCGTCTTTTCCTGGTCGCTATCTTGATCGGACATGGCCATTCACCGGGCGGTCGTGCAGACCTTGGCCATTCTGTCGAGGAAGGGGAAGGGGTGATGCGCCAAAAAGGGCCGGTAATCGCTGTCTTATCCGCGACTACCGGCATGATCAGGGCTGGAGGAGGGCGCGGGGTTAGAAGCCGAGCTGGTCCAGCAGATCGTCGACCTGGTCCTGGCCGGTGACGATGCTCTCGCCCTCCGGCTTGATCTGTGGGCCGTTCAACAGCCCCTCCTCACGGCGTCGTTCATCGGTTTGCCACTGGTTCGTGGCACGTTTCTGGAGGTCCTCGCGAGCCTTGCCCTGAGGCACGGTATCGATCAACACCTGCACTAGCTGATGCTCGATCTCGCGGATCATATCCATCATCTTCTTGATCACCTGGCCTGTCAGGTCTTGAAAGTCCTGCGCCATCATGATCTCGAGCAGCTCCTGGTTCGTCGCCTGGGTACGTTTCGGCACCTCGGCAAGATACTCCCGAGTGTCCTGGACCAGGTCGCGCGCGTCGTCCAGTTCCTTGGGTTCGGCAAACCACTCTGCCCAGCGCTTGTCCAGCGCGTTTGCCCGTTCACTGAGTTCATCCTGTAGCGGTTGGGCACGGTCGATGGCGTTGAGAGCACGCTCTGCTGCCTGCTCGGTCATGGTCGCCACATAACTGAGGCGGTCGCGGGCATCAGGTATGGCCTCTGCGGCCTTCTCGATCTCCTTGTCAAGTCCCAGCTCGCGCATGCTCTCACGCAGCATGCGTGTCAGCTGCCCGATGCGCTGTACCAGCTCGTCGCTGGACTCCTGGGGGAGATCCTGCGATGGCATCTCGTTGCTCATCATCATCGCTCCTTGGTGCCGGGACATTCCCGGAAGCCTTACATGCCCAGTTTGTCGAAAATCTTGTTGAGCTTTTCTTCCAGGGTGGCCGAGGTGAAGGGCTTGACGACATAGCCATTGGCACCTGCCTGGGCAGCCGCGATGATGTTCTCCTTCTTGGCCTCGGCAGTGACCATCAATACCGGAAGATCCTTGAGGGCGCTATCCGCGCGGATCTGCTTGAGCATCTCCAGTCCATCGAGGTTCGGCATGTTCCAGTCAGAGACCACGAACTCGAAACTGCCGCTGCTGAGCTTGTTCAGGGCGTCCTGGCCATCCTCGGCCTCTTCCACGTTGGTGAAGCCGAGCTCCTTCAACAGACTGCGCACGATGCGGCGCATGGTCGGGAAGTCATCTACCACCAGGATGCTCATGTCCTTGTTTGCCATCGGATATCCTCTTCAATCACGGTATTCAGGCGCCGGCACGCCAGTGCCGACATGACTCAGAACTCTTCCCACTTTTCTTCGGCTGCTGCCTGATGCACAGGACGACGGGATGCCGAGTGCATCGGGCGTGGGGCGGCATTCGCCGGATTGGCCCGGGGTTTAGTCGCCTCATGGAGCTGCTGGGCAGTATTCATGGCTCCCGTCAGCTTGAAGACAGCCACTGCCTGCTCCAGGCGGTTGGCTTGTTCTTCATTGTTCACCGGCTCGTGCCGCCTCCACCGAGGCATTCAATGCCAGGATGTTTGTCTGGAAAGCGATCGAGTCGATGACTCCGGTGATATCCGCGATCTTCGGCAGTGCTGGACGCATCAAGTGCCAGGCCACTGGCTTGGCGGGCGTTGTCGGCATTCTGCTTCACCGTGGTGGTGAGCTCTTCCATGCTCGAAGCCGTCTCTTCCAGGGAAGCCGCCTGTTGCTCGGTGCGCGAGGAAAGGTCGGCATTGCCGCTTGCGATCTCGCGACTGCCCACGTGGAGGGAGCCACTGCTGTCACGAACATCAGTGACGATGCGTGTCAGGTTCTGCTGCATGTCACGCATCGCCGCAAACAACTTGCTGATCTCATTACGTCCGTAAACACGGATCTCGCGGGAGAGGTCCGCTTTGGCAATGGCCTCCAGGGTTTCCACGGCCACCTGAAGGGGCGTAATGACGATTCTGCGCAGACCCATGTAGATCATGGCTACCATCAGCGTCACTATCACCAGGATGCCGATTTGTATGCGCTGGAACAGGGTGGACATCGCGTCGTAGTCGGCCAGCATCATCTCGCCGTGCTCATCGGCATAGCGAACGAACTCGGTGAGGGTCGACTCCTGGGTCTCTGCCGGCCCCACCATCTGTTCTCGCAGCACGTTGACCCGGTCGAGAGTCTCCAGGGTGTTGTTGGCCGAATGGCTGGCCACCTGCCCCATGATGGCCACCGCGGCGAGAAACACCACGAAGCAGGCAAGAACGGTCACCATGGCCGCGTGAATGCTGATACTGCGCAAGAGACGTGTCATGCCAGCACTTCCTTCTACGAATGGACCAGGCGCATGGCCCGGTGACGGTATTGGACTTGTTGTCTATACCCGTTGGGTTCGCCCCGAGGCTGCCGCCAAAGAAAGCAGACGAGGGGCGATTTCCTCCAGTGGCAGCACCTCTGCCGCCGCACCGAGTGCAACCGCCTCTCTCGGCATGCCATATACCACGCAACTGGTCTCGTCCTGCGCCAGGGTGGCCGACCCCGCTTGGCGCATTTCCAGCAGGCCGGCCGCACCATCCTTGCCCATCCCGGTAAGGAGCACGCCGATGGCATTGCGTCCTGCCTGGGTGGCGGCGGAGTGGAACAGCACATCCACAGAGGGGCGGTGTCGGTTGACCGGCGGCCCGCCATCAAGGCGTGCGACATAGTTGGCGCCACTCCGTGCCAGCTTGAGATGAACGTCGCCGGGGGCGATGTAGGCATGGCCTGGCAGAAGGCGTTCGCCGTCTTCTGCCTCCTTGACGCTGATCCGGCACAGGCGATCGAGACGCTCGGCAAAGGAACGGGTGAAGCCCCCCGGCATGTGTTGGGTAATCAAGATGGCTGGGCTGTTGGCCGGTAAAGGCTCCAGGACGTTACGGATCGCCTCTGTGCCACCGGTGGACGCCCCTATGATGATCAGCTTTTCGCTGGAGACCATGGGGGCCTTGAGTAGTCTGGGGCCTGGGCTATCCGGTCGTCTTGCCTGCCGCGGGCGTGATCGCGCAGCGGCCCGGAGCTTTTCGGCAATCTCCGTTGCGTACTCCATCATGCCGTGCCGGATGCCCAGTGATGGCTTCGCCACGAAATCCACGGCACCCAGTTCCAGGGCGCGCAGAGTTACCTCGGAGCCGGCCTGGGTCAGAGAGGAGACCATCAATACGGGCATGGGGCGCAGGCGCATCAGACGCTCGAGGAAGTCGAGGCCGTCCATGCGTGGCATCTCGACATCCAGTGTGAGCACATCCGGGTTGTGATGCTTGATCAGATCACGAGCCGCGATGGGGTCAGGGGCAACGGCCACGACCTCCATATCGGGCTGGGTATTAATGATTTCTGTCAGCAGGTCGCGTATCAGCACCGAATCGTCGACACACAGCACCTTGATTCTGTTGGCGCTCAAGGGGTTGTCTCCTGTTGTCTTAACAGCCCGCGGGGAGACCGCTCAGGCCGGCCATGATCTCCCTATCGGCCAGAGGAGGTGAGACTTTAGTGGTTCAGCGCGCAGACTTGCGTGTGTAGACGGTCTGGCCACGCAGTTGGAAGGCTTCGGTAATGTAGGAAAAGCTCTCTGAATGGCCAGCAAACAGCAGGCCATCAGGCTTGAGGAGAGGGGCAAATCTCTCAAGGATCCGTGACTGGGTTGTCTTGTCAAAGTAGATCATGGTGTTGCGGCAGAAGATCGCATCGAAGGGGCCGGCCACCGGCCACTGGGGAGCGAGCAGATTGAGTGACTGAAAGTCGACCATCTCCGCGACCTCCGGGCGAATACGTGCGAAGTCCTGATGGGGCCCCTTGCCGCGCTGGAAGAAGCGCTTGACCCTCGACTCTTCGAGCTTGTACACCTGCTCCAAGGGATAGATGCCTGCTCGAGCTCTGGTCAGGGCGTCGGTATCGATGTCCGTCGCCACGACCTCGGCTTGACTGGCCCGTTGCCCCATGGCTTCCATCAGGGTCATGGCGATGGAGTAGGGCTCTTCTCCCGTCGATGCTGCGGCACACCAGATACGAACCCTGCCCGGGCGCGTGCGCACATGATCGGCCAGCAGGGGGAAATGGTGTGCTTCACGGAAGAAGGCTGTGAGATTGGTGGTCAGCGCGTTCGTGAATGCCTCCCATTCCCGGGCATCGGGCTGGCGCTCCAGTCGAGCCAAATAATCGGCAAAGCGAGTCAGGCCATGATGGCGTAAGCGTTTTGCCAGCCGGCTATAGACCATCTCGCGCTTGTGCTCGGCGAGCACGATGCCTGATCGCTGGTAGATCAGCTGGCGGATTCTGGAGAAATCACTAGCGGTCAGCTCGAGATCTCGCTCGAGCCGACCATTTCCCCAGCTTTTCTCCTCCGCCGGCATGGTGACACCCCGATGATCGTTCAAAACTCCTCCCACTCCTCGACAGCCGTGGCCTGGCGGGCCCCGTCCTTGTGCTCAACTGGCGGGCTGGCCTCATGATGAGAGGATGAAGAGGGCTGCGATTTGGTGTCAGGGCGCTGAGGTCGTGCTCGGCGTTCGGCCAGGGAAGGGGCCTGTTCCACCCCCGCGCCGCGCAAACGGAAGGCTGAAATGGCATTTCCGAGTAAGCCGGCTTGCTGCTCGAGCTCGCTGGCAGCGCGGGCTGATGCCTGAACGCGTGAGGCGTTCTGCTGGGTTACCTGATCCATTTCCACCACTGCCTGGTTGATCTGGCCAATTCCGTTGCTTTGCTCCTCGGATGCGGCGGTGATCTCTCCCATGATGTCGTTGACGCGAGTGGACGCTTCCATGACCGCATTGATGGATGTCTCCGCCTTGCGTACCTGCTCGGCACCACCGTCGATCTGGCGAGCCGAGCCATCAATCAGCTCACGAATCTCGTTGGCAGCGTCGGCGCTGCGGCCGGCTAGCTTGCGGACCTCTCCGGCGACGACGGCAAAACCGCGACCTTGCTCGCCGGCCCGAGCCGCTTCGACCGACGCATTCAGCGCCAGTATGTTGGTCTGGAAGGCAATGGAATCGATGACATTGATGATTTCTGTCATCTTGCGAGAGCCTTGGGTGATCTGCCCCATGGTGTCCACGAGCTGGTGCATCAGCTCGCCGGTCTCCTGGGTGCGTGCAGCATTTTCCGAGGCCAGTCCGCTGGCCTGTCGAGCATTGTCCGAGTTGTGTTGCACCGTCGTGGTCATCTCTTCCATGCTCGAGGCGGTCTGCTGGAGAGAGGCGGCCTGTTGTTCGGTGCGCGCAGAAAGATCTTCGTTGCCCGACGCGATGTCGCGAGCGGCAGGTGTCACAACACGTATCCCACTGTTGACGTCGCCAACGATGCTCCCGAGGCTCTTGCGCATGACATCGAGGGCTTCCAGTAGGCGGCCGAGCTCATCGCGCCGGCGTGATGGCACGTCGGCGGCCAGGTTGCCCGAGGCGATTTGCAGAGTGAAGGCTTCTGCAGCACGCAGCGGGCGCAACATGGCGCGGAGGGTCAAGGCGCCAATCACGATCAGCACCAGCAGGCCGATGGCCAGCATGCCGGCTTGCACCATCAGCATCAGCTGTTGTTCTGCTCGGGCCTCACTCGCCAATGCTGCCGCGTCAGCCTGTTTGCCCTCGATCAGGTCATTGACCTCGGTGGAAAGGGTCGCGCCCATCGCCTGCATCTCCTCAATATGCGGAGGCAGGTTGGTGAACAAGTCGAAATTATCTTCGCTCTGAAGCAGGGTGATGGCTTGTGCTATGCCGGATTCCAGATAGTTTTGCAGCACGGTATCAAACGTATCGGCTTGCCCGCCCTGATTCGCCTCTCTGGCCCGGTAGTCGGTCCACAGAGCTTCCACGGATGTCTCTATCTCCTGCAGCTCCTCGGTGTGCTGGTCCTTGTTCTCCAGCAGCATGAACCGCTCACTCTGGGCGAGCGATTGGTGGGCCCGGGTAGCAAGTTGGTCGATCTGTTGTAGGCGGGCTACGTCTTGCAGGCCGTCTCGGTCCAGGGACTGTAGGCGCTCGCCGGACACTTGCAGACCGAAGAGCCCCATGGCGCCACTTGCCGAGAGCAACAGGCCGGCGACAACCACCATGGTCACTACCCGTGCTCGCAAGCTGCGCATATTGAGCTTTGACAAGCGGCCACCGAGACCGCGACGACGAAGTTGTCCGCGCTCGAGAGCGAAGCGGCTACCCTTGCCTTCACGAATGAGGGCATAGGCTTTCTCGGCTTTCTCGACGTCGAGAGGATTCGGTTTGACTCTGACCGATGCGTAGCCGACGACCTGATCGTCTTCGACAATGGGCGAGACGCTGGCTTCTACCCAGTAATGATCACCATTCTTGCGTCGATTCTTGACCAGGCCTTTCCAGCTCTCTCCGGCTTCCAGCGTGTCCCACAGGTTCTGGTAGGCTGCCTCAGGCATGTCCGGGTGGCGTACGAGGTTGTGGGGCGCGCCGAGCAGCTCATCGTGGCTGAAACCGCTGACTTCGATGAAGGCTGGATTGGCATAGGTGATGCGGCCCTTGAGGTCCGTGCGGGAGATCAGGAAGTGCTCGTCATGGAGCGGGTATTCCTGTTGTGTGACGGGCTGGTTGTTTCGCATGCGATGTCCTCTGCTAAGGCAACAGGCGAAGGCCTGGTGATTATTATGCTGTACCGCTGGCTATGGGCGGCTCCCAAAGGTCGATGCTAGAAGGACTCCCACTCATCGTCGCGACGGCTGTGTCCGTTATCGTGCCCCTCGCGGGTCGCCTGGCGAGCCGTGCTATTGGCTGACATCAACGCCGGCATCCAGCGAGCCAGGTCACGGCTTTCGTCTGCTTGTCGCGAGCTTTTTCCCGAGGTGTCGAGGTTGCCTTCACCGAGTTGGAAGCGGGTGACGGCTACCTTGAGCCGGCTGGCTTCCGCTTCTAGTTGGTTGGCGGCGCTGGCCGCCTGCTGGACAAGTTCAGCATTTTGCTGAGTGACCTGGTCCATCTGAGCGACGGCATCGTTGACCTGGCCGATCCCGTTGCTCTGTTCGGAGGACGCCGAGGCGATCTCGTCCATGATGTCGCTGACACGCTGCACGGCGGCAACGATTTCGGTCATGGTCCGCCCGGCACGGTCGACACGAGATGTCCCGGCATCCACTTGTTTGACAGATGTCTGGATCAGCGTGCGGATTTCGCTCGAGGCATTGGCACTGCGGCTGGCCAGGTTGCGGACTTCCTGGGCTACCACCGCAAACCCTCGGCCATGTTCGCCGGCTCTGGCGGCTTCGACAGAGGCGTTCAAGGCCAGGATGTTGGTCTGGAAGGCGATTGCGTCGATGGTGCCGATAATCTCGGCGACTCGATGAGACCCTTGGCTGATCTCATGCATGGTCGTGACCACCTCGCTGACGACCTCACCGCCTTGCTGAGCTGTCCGTGTGGCGTCGGCGGCCAGCTGACTGGCTTGGCGGGCATTGTCCGCGTTCTGGTTCACGGTGGAAGAAAGCTCCTCCATGCTGGCGGCAGTCTCCTGCAGCGAGGACGCCTGCTGTTCGGTACGGGCGGAAAGATCGTTATTTCCGTGCGCAATATGCTGAGTGCCAAGATAGATGGATTCGCTGCTGTCACGCACCGTGCTCACGGTGTTGGCAAGGCCGTGTTGCATCTCGTCCAGCGAGGCATAAAGTCGACCTATCTCATTGTCCCCGAGTTGTGGAATCTTCTGGTCCAGGTTGCCTTCTTTCATAGACTGGAAGTAGCTGACCAGTTCGCCCAACGGACGAACGACATTGGCCGTGACTCCCCACAAGACCACCATCACGGTGAGAATCGTGATCAGCAACGCCGCCAGGATGGCCAGCTGCATCCAGCGTGCAAAGTCAGCAAATGATGCCTCGAGAGCGGCACCATCTTCACCGGCATTCGGTGCGATCTGGGCAACAACGGCCTTACCTTCCTCCAAAGCGAAGAGGCCGAGAAGGCTGACGGCCAAGACCAGTACGGTGAAGGTCGCCAGCACCAGTAGCCAGCTGACCCGTACCGTCATGTTGTCGAGTATCCTCACGTTCCACTCCCTTTCTCAGGCGGCACGGTAGCCACCAGTGGTTGGCTGGCCTGACGTGTCAGGCCTCTGCCAATTCACGTCGTGGATGATGCGTCGCCTTCGGCGGCTCCTCGCGTTCACTCGAGACCACCAAGTGTTTGTTCGCTTGCGCACGCTGGCTGGCGATGGTGATGTTGAAACGCGCCACGTGATCGCGCAACTGGTAACTCTGCGCGATCAGACGTTGCGAAGCTCCGGTATGCTCTTCCACGAGGCCGGCATTTTTTTGGGTCATGCGATCCATCTGGGAAACCGCTTCGCTGACCTGCTCAATGCCGTGGCTTTGTTCTTCTGATGCCGAGGAGATTTCGCCGATCAACGTACTGAGCTGTTGGATATCGGTGACCATGGTCTCGATGATCTCTCCGGTCTCCTTGACCATTTGGGCCCCTTCGACGACCTTGCCGTCGGAGGTCTCGATCAGTGCCTTGATCTCCTGGGCGGCTTCTGAGCTTCGGCTGGCCAGCTTACGTACTTCCTCAGCCACCACGGCAAACCCGCGACCGTGTTCGCCAGCGCGGGCCGCCTCCACCGAGGCGTTGAGCGCCAGGATGTTGGTCTGGAAAGCAATGGAATCGATGGTGTCGACGATCGTGCTCATCTGGCCGGCACTCTCGTTGATACCGCTCATCGACGCCTCGACGCGCACCATGGACTCATGGCCACGGGCAGCGTTGGAGGCGGTCTCGCCGGACAGTTCGCGGGCCTTGCCGGAATGTTCCGCGTTTTGTTTCACGGTCGCGGTCAACTGTTCCATGCTGGAAGCGGTCTCAGCGAGTGATGCGGCCTGCTGCTCGGTCCGAGTCGCAAGTTCATCGTTGCCGGCGCCGATCTCTTCTACTACCCCATTGACTTCGTCGGCGCTACGATGGATATCGCCGATGGTGTCGGCCAGCGAGGCACGCATTCTCTCGATATCGAAGAGGAGACTTTCGCGATCGCTGTCTCGCAGGCGGATGGCGTGTGCCAGGTTACCCTCGGCGATATGCCGCACCATCTCGGCGGCGTAGTGCGGGTCGCCGCCCAGGCGACGTGTCACACCGCGAATGACTAGACCCATCAGCAGGGACACCGGGATGCCAATGCCAAGCAGCGCGAGCAGTGAACGAGTCAGGCCAGCCAGGAAGGCGGCGTCGATATCGTTGATGTATACCCCCGTACCCACATACCACCCCCACGGCTCGAACAGGGCATTGAGGGAAGACTTCTCGGCGAGAGCATCTTCCTCGGAGGCATGGGCCCAGAGATAGTCCACGACACCATCGTCTGTCTTCACGTCCTCGACGAACTCGCGGAACAGGTAGCGTCCTTCATCATTCTGGAAGTCCGCGACCGACGTGCCTACCGGCAGGCGTGGGTGGGCGAGAAGCTCATAATCGCCATTGAAGATGTAGATGTAGCCGCGGCCCTGGTCATAGGTCATTTCGCGAACGGTCGAGGCCGCCTGGTGCTGGGCTTCCTCGAGGGATAGTTCACCATTTTTGCTACGCTCGGCATGGTCTCGGATCACGTTCATGGCCATGTCGACATAGTCGCCCAGGGCATTGCGCCGTTCCTCAAGCATGGTCTGGCGGTTTTCCCACGCCCCCCAGCCGACCAACACCAGCATGGCTACCCAGATGATGCCGAGTGAGCCCCAGAGTTTCTTTGTCGTTGTCATCTGTCGCATCGTTTATCTCCCTACGTGGGCTGCCTTACGCACTGGTTCGCTCGACCAACGCCATTTCCTCGCTGGTGAGCAGCTTGTCGATGTCGACCAGTACGAGCATGCGGTCCTCGAGGCTACCAAGCCCGCTGAGGAAGTCGGATGACAGGGTGACGCCGAACTCGGGGGCCGGCTTGATTTGCTCGGGCGTGAGGGTCATGACGTCGGAGACGCCATCGACCACGATGCCCACCACGCGATCAGCGACGTTAACCACGATCACCACGGTCTGACCGCCGTACTCGACCTTGTCGAGATGGAATTTAATGCGCAGATCGACGATGGGCACAATGATGCCGCGCAGGTTGGTCACGCCCTTGATGAACTCTGGCGCATTGGCGATGCGCGTGACGTTTTCGTAGCCTCGGATCTCCTGCACCTTGAGGATATCGATGGCGTACTCTTCCTCACCCAACGAGAACACCAGAAATTCACGGTTCTGGGCCTCGGATGCCGCGTAGTCTTCATGCCGAGATAGGCTGGTCATGATGGCTCTCCCTCCTTGCGGAAAAATGACTCGTAATCGGTGGAGGCGCGTTGTGGTCGTCTAGCCTCCTTCTTGGCACGGCTCAGGCGATGCAGATCGGCGATGTCCAGGATCAGGGCCACACTGCCGTCACCCAGAATGGTCGCGGCCGATACGCCTGGCACTTTGCGATAGTTGGTTTCCAGGTTTTTCACGACCACTTGCTGCTGACCGATCAGGTCATCTACCAGCAGGGCATAACGGCGCCCTTCACCCTGAACGATCACAGCGATGGTCTCGTTCAGCTCTGTCTTGGCGCCCTCCACATCCAGTGCCGCATGGACGGCTACCACGGGCAGATACTCATCGCGGACCTTGAGGACCACGTCATCGCCGGCCATGGCATACAGATCCTCACGAGAGGGCTGCAGGGATTCGAGCACGGTGGAAAGCGGCAGGATAAAGACTTCACCACCGACCTTGATCGACATGCCATCGAGGATGGCCAAGGTCAGTGGCAGAACGATGCGTGTGGTGGTGCCTTGTCCCTTGCGGGACATGATCTCGACGTGCCCTCCCATGCCCTGGATGTTGCGCTTGACCACATCCATGCCTACGCCACGCCCCGAGACGTCGCTGACTTCCTTGGCGGTGGAGAATCCGGGGGCAAAGATCAGCTGCCACACGTCATCGTCACTCATGGTGTTAGAGACTGGCAGGCCACTTTCGCGGGCCTTGGCGAGCAATCTGTCGCGGTCCAGGCCGGCACCGTCATCGATAACTTCGATGAGGATGTTGCCGCCCTGGTGCTGAGCGGACAGAGTCAAACGGCCGGTTCGTGGCTTGCCGGCCGCCTCGCGGGTGTCGGGATCCTCGATACCGTGATCAAGGCTGTTGCGTACCAGGTGGGTGAGGGGGTCGATGATGCGCTCTGTGAGACTCTTGTCGAGTTCAGTGGATTCACCCTCGGTAACGAGTTCGACATCCTTGTCGAGCTTGCCTGCCAGATCGCGCACCAGACGTGGATAGCGGCTGAAAACATAATCCATGGGGACCATGCGCACTGACATGACCGCCTCCTGGAGGTCCCGGGCATTGCGCTGCAACAGACTCATGCTGTTGAGAAGGCCACTATGCGTGACACCATCCAGCTCGCTGACGGTCTGGTCGAGCATCGACTGGGTAATGATCAGCTCTCCCACCAGGTTGATGATCTGGTCCACCTTGTCCACTGAGACGCGTATCGAGCTGGATTCGCCGCCCGCCTTGGCCTTCTTCGTCTTTGGCTTGCCACTCTCGCCTGGACTGACGGTGGATGTCTGGGCGGTGGGCCCGGTGGCTTTCTGCTGGACGGGGGAGGGCGTGAGGGCGTCCTTCTCCGGAGCTTCTTGTGCTTGTGTATCCCAGGAGCTGCCTTCCTGCTCGGCAGGACGGATCTGTAGCTGTTCGGGTTCGACGATGAAGCACATCACGGCTTCGATGTCGTCACGGCTGACGTTGGTGAGCAGCGTGACCTCGTAGCAGTTTTCATCGCCATGTTGGTCTTGCACAGTTCCCAGCTGTCCGAGCTCTTCCACCAGCAGGCCACGATCCTTCTCGCCGACGTTCAATAGGGCCACGGCCAGAACCTGTTCACCCATCTGGGGGTGAGCCGTATCGCTATCCGAGAGAGATTCGCGAGGCTGTGCTGGCTGTGCTGGCTGTGCTGGTTGTGGCGCCTCAGTGGGGAGCTTGCCAGCTCCGCTCGGCGTACCGCCTGCTGCCTCGAGCTCCTGACCGATCTCCTCGCGGGCCAGCTGTTGCAGGGTCTGGCAAATTCGCGTGAAAGCCTCCTGGTCGGGCTCTTCCTCGTTGCGGTAGGCGTCTAGCTGGTCGTGCAGCATGTCCTTGGTTTCCAGAAAGGTGTCGACGATGTCCCGACGTAGGCTCAGTTCCCCGCGGCGTGTGTGATCAAGCAGGTTCTCGAAGAGGTGAGTGGTCTTCTGCAACACGTCAAAGCCAAAAGTGCCTGCGCCACCCTTGATGGAGTGAGCAGCGCGGAAGATTGCATTGAGCTGCTCCGCGTCTGGCTCCTCGAGGTCAATTTCGAGCAGGTGGCGCTCCATATCCGCTAGAAGCTCCTCTGCCTCCTCGAAAAAGGTGTCATAGAAATCGGTGATATCCATGCGCGTGTCCCCACCCTGGAATGGTTTTCGCCCCTCAGGGCCCTGGTTGTTCCGTACCGAGTGCCTGTTGCAGGCTTCTGGTAAATCGTTCCATTGGTGCCGTATCGGCCTGCTGTATCGATTGATGGCCGATTGGTGATGGCGTACCAGCACCGTTGAGCAAGCCTGGTGAGCGGATACGCTCAGCGACCTGGCGGAACAGCACCAGTAGTTCGATGCGGCGGTTGATGGGGTCACTGGCCTCCGTCTCGGGCATCACGACCCGGTCGGCAAAGCCCGACACCCTCAAGAGCTTGGCGGGATTCAGGCCACCGGAGACCAGTTCCCGGCGTGAGGCATTGGCCCGGTCACTCGAGAGCTCCCAGTTGCTGTAGCCCCGATAGCCGTTCAGGTACGCCAGGTTGTCGGTGTGGCCACCGATGCTGAGATCGTTGGGCAGCTCATTGAGCAGGGGAGCCATGGTGCGAAGCAGGTCGCGCATGTAGGGCGCCACCCGGTCGCTGCCAAGGGCAAACATCGGGCGCTGCTCGGTGTCGAACAGCTGGATTCTCAGGCCCTCCGGCGTCATGTCGAAACGCAGTTGCTGTCGCAGCTGACGTAGGTCCGGGTCGGCATCAATGGCCGTCTCGATACGCTGCTGGAGATCACGGAAGGCTCGCCGCTGTTGTTCGCTGGGGCGTGTCTGTGTACGCAGGTCGATGCGCGCCCTCTCACCGTCAGAGTGCACCGGGTCTGGGCCGCCCCCTGGAATCACATTGGCACTTTGTGCGGAGCCTTCCCCGCCGGTGATGGCGGTAAGCAATGGCGTACGGAAGTATTCGGAAACGGCTTCGCGCTGCTGCTGGTCTGCTTGAGAGAGGATCCACATGACCAGGAACAGGGCCATCAGGGCCGTCATGAAGTCCGCCAAGGCAATCTTCCAACTGCCTCCGTGGTGCCGATGAATGACTTTCTTACGGCGGATGATGATGGGTCTGCGATTCGGGGTCATGCGCCGCCTTCACCTGCCTTGGCATTGCGAACGTACTCCTCCAGCTCCGAGAAGCCGGGGCGTTCCTCGGTATGCAGCGCCTTACGCCCGAACTCCACGGCAAGCTGAGGCGCATAACCGTGCAGGCTGGCCAGCAGGGTGACCCGCATGCACTGGAGGATCTTTTCCACCTCTTTCGCCTGCCGCTCGACACGGCTCGCCAGAGGGTTGACGAAGCCATAGCCGGCCAGGATGCCCAGGAAGGTGCCGACCAAGGCATGGGCGATCATCTGGCCCATCTCATCGGGAGCGGCATCCGCCGCGCTCAACGCCTTCACTACCCCCATCACCGCGGCCACGATACCGAAAGCCGGCATGGCATCCCCGACCTTGATGATGGCATCGGCAGGGATATGGGCTTCTTGTTCGAACGCCTCGATCTCGTGAAGCATCAGCTCGTCGAGCTCCATGGGATCCATGCTGCCGCTCACCATCAGGCGAAGGTAGTCGGTGAGGAAGGTCATGATCAGCGGGTCGGCGAGCACGCGCGGGTGCTCGTTGAGCAAGGCGCTTTCCTCGGGGTTATCGATGTCGCGCTCGATCCCGAGCATGCCGTCTCGACGAATCTTGGCGAGGATCTTGTACTGGAGTGCCAACAGCTCCATGTAGAGCGATTTGTCGTACTTCTTGGAGCGGCGCAGCCGAGCAAAGATGCGAAAGGTGGCCTTGATGGCCTTGCCGTTGTTGGCGGCGATGAAGGCGCCGATACCGGCGCCGAAGATTATCAGGAATTCCGTGGGCTGGAAGAGCGGGCCCAGGTGACCGCCCGACAGAGCGAAGCCCCCGAACACGGAGAAGATGACGACAAGGTATCCGATGGGTATCAGCAAGGCCGGTATCCCCTAACGAGGCGATGAATGATGTCCTGCATCGGATATCGGCTGTCTCGGGCGAGACTTGAGGGAGGTGATGAAATTGTCCTGCATGGCCGCGGGGAAGGGGAGTCCCCGCGGTATCAAGCCTTGATAGTGGTTCAGGCCAGGCGGTGCACAGGAGACGCTTCTGCTTGGGCCCTGTCGACCGCACTCTGCTGGCGCTTGCGGGTCTTGCCGGCCCGAGAGGGAGGCTGACAGATGCCGCAGACATAGTCATGAGCTGGGCTGTGGGCATGCGCCACGAAATGCCCATCGCAGCGGGTGCAGGCCGAGAGCTGCAGCAGGTCGCTCTCGAAGAAGCGAACCAGGGTCCAGGCGCGTGTCAGGCCGAGCACGGTCTCGGCGTCATCGGTCTCCACCTGCTCCGCATATAGCTGATAGGCCTTGATGAAGGCTTCCATTCGCTCGCAGCCATGGTCCTCCTGCAAGCGCAGGAAGATGTTGTAAAACAGTGACGAGTGGATGTTCGGCATCCACGTGATGAACCAGTCGGTGGAGAAAGGCAGCATCCCCTTGGGCGGTGACATGCCGCGCACTTCCTTGAACAGGCGAAGGAGACGGGCCCGGCTCAGGTCGGTTTCGGTCTCCAGGACCTGCAGCCGCGCACCGAGCTCGATCAGGTCGATGGCCAACTGCACCTGTTGCATTTCCAGTAGCAGGCTCTTGCTGGCCATGCCTATCCCTCTGCGGTGGATGGGACCGCCGGACGGGATGCCATCAGCAGCGATGCATGAAACTGGGCAAGACCCTGTTCCCGGGGGTTATGGGTCAGCTGGCGTAGATGTTCGGCGCGGTCATGACCAAAATGGCAGAGCAGTTGATTGACCCGCGAAAGCCGTGTCAGCTGGCGCGCGTTCAGCCCCTGAATCAGATCTGCCATCTCGTCATCGATCTTGAGGCGAAACCTGGCCGTGGCCCGATCCTCATTGATCAGACGCTGGGCAAGGAGGAGATATGCGAGGTTCAGTTCGTGAATCTCGTCAACTAAGTTATTGATTTCCATGGTTCCCTGTCGGCTATCACGCTTTTTCATGGCCTGGGCCATGTGAGGTTATTGTGTTGCCCTGTGCTCGCTGATCCTCTTCGAGGCTGGCACATCTCATACGCGTGTATTGTCTGTGGTTGAGGCGCAGATGCAATCAGCCTCAAGGGGTACCCGGCCATGGCCACCTGGGAATATTGGTAAGACCTAATAAAAAAGATGAGAAAAATCATACCCATGAGACTGTTGCTTGGCAGTTAAATAATACTTGGATATTTACATTTTTTTACATAAAAGCGCGGAATTCTTCCTGGTGTAACAGCGGTTCACGTCCGGCTCTTGTCCGAGGTCTCACCTGGAGCAAGCTCGTATACCCAGACAAGCAGCTCTGCGATGACCTGGTAGAGCCGTGACGGAATCGCTTCGTCCAGATCCAGCTGCATCAACAGGCCGACAAGCTCCGGTGCATCATGAACGTGAATCCCTTGGCGCCGGGCTTCCGTGATGATGCGCTCGGCGAGCTCTCCATACCCTTGCGCTACGACCCGCGGTGCGCCATCGCTTTCGTGATAGGCGAGGGCGACGGCCTGGCGACGGTCTTCATGGTCCTTGCCCTTCATGACATCTGCCCCTCTTCAAACCTTTGCAGGTCGATCTTGATTTCCTCGAAGCCATGGCCGGTCAGTCGAGACCTCAGGCTGTCGAGGCCTCTCTCGAGTTCTTGGCGAGACGGATCGTGTGCCACGCGTAACTCGATTTCCACGCTATTGGCCTTCATCCGCAGCGAGGCCTGCAATCGACCAATGCCGGCGATATCCAGATCGATCTCTGAGCGCCACCCTTGCTTTTCGGTGGTTTTCCGTTGCTGATCGGTGCCCTCGCTATCAGAGCGGTCTTGAGGTCCAGGCGGAAGCTGGATCATCAGCGCCATGAACAGGCCGCTCCAGACGTCACCTTCCCAGCGCAGTGCCGGCGTCACCAACATCTCGAGCTGATGGCGGACGATTCCCTGTAGGCTCTCCTGAACAGCTTGACTTGTGTGAGGGCGAAGGCCGGTATCAGACAGCGGCTCACGCACCTTGGCATTGGCTGCATCTTCCATTCCGGGAGCTGAGAGGGGCGCAGTGGCTGGGCTAGCCTGGGACGGCTTGCTGGTCGCGGTCGGGGAGTTCCCCCGGGATGTCGCCTGCGAGGGGGTTCCTTGGGAATTGGGCGAGTACAGAGGGGAGGAGTGGCGACCGCCTTCGGGGAGTAATGGTACAGGTGGAAAGGGGGTATCGCGGATGCCGGCGGGATTGCCCGGCGGGATTGCGACATGATTTGTCCCTGAAGACGTGAACTGGAGGGTTCGCCACATCTGGGGCTCCCGCTCGAGTTGCTGGCGCGGTAGTTCCCCCTTGTACCAGCGGGCAAGGTGCGATTCATAGAACAGACCGCTATGGCGAATACTGTCTTCCAGGCGGGTCGCTACTACGGTTGGATCTGGAATCTGCCTGGGTGCCATCAGTGGCGTCGGAGTTGTCACGATGGAGGGCGGCGCGGGAAAGCGAACCAGCAGGTCGGCGATGGTCCGCGCCGAGTTACTGAAGTGGGTTTGGGCCGAGGCGGGGGGCGGGCCGTGCGGCTGTAGCGGCCGTGAGGTGGTATCTGAAGGGGCCCGTGTGGTTTGTCCGAGCTCCGGCAGCTGGAGTGGGCGAGTCCGAGCGTCAAGCCGTGAGTCGCTGTGCACGGCTCTTGGAGCATCCGAGGGTGATGTTGGCTTGACCGGCTGGTTCAGGTCTCGGGCCGGGGGGATATCGACCCGTTTACCCAACACCTGGTGCAGCAGGGTGTCCAGCAGGGGGGTTATGCCACTCACGGGGCTCTCTTGCTAGGGGGTAGGTCAATGGGGGGTGTTGATGTTCCCTCTCTGACCCCGTAGGCGTGTCGAAGATTCCGTTGGCGCTGTGAGGCGCTGATCAGCTTGCCAAGCTCGTTGCGACGCTCGATCAAGCGTTCGCGAATCTCGAGATCGTTTTCCAGGATCCGCTCAAGTAACTCCACCTTGCGTGCCCGATGATCGTCATCAAGGTGGTTGTCGCGATCGAGCTTTGCCAGTTGCTCCACCTGCATGATGTATGTGCCTTCCTGATCGACCAATGCCGGCCAATTGGCGTCGCGTGCCGAATCCAGCATGAGGCGCGTGCGTGACAGCAGCGCCTGGTATCCCTCGATCAGCGCTTGCTGGGTGTTGGGCTCTCCGCCATGTTCCATCATCAGCCCCTTGCCACCTGATCGCCGATGTCTCGCCAGGCCGAGGCGATGTCGTTGAGCAGCATCTCTGCCTGGTCAAGGCTCTCGACATCGTTATGCAGGTTGGCCGCCAGCAGCAGGCGCGTCACATAATCATAGAGCGAGGCTAGTCGCTCGGAGATTTCGCCGCCACGTTCCGTGTCCAAGGCGGCCAGCAGGCCGTTATTGACAATATCCAGCGCCTTGGAGATCGCCTTGCCCTTTTCGGCCGAGTTGCCATCCTGGAGGTGGATGCGTGAGGTGCGGATGGCGGCCAGGGCGCCATCAAACAGCATCACGATCAACTGGTGCGGGCTGGCTGACATCACGCCGCTCTCGACGCCGACCTTGGCATAGGCGCTTGCACCGCGACCGTAGGCGGACGCTCCTCGCATGGCACTCATGGCTGTCTTGCTCCTCTCTGGTGAGGCACCTGTCAGGTGCCAGTGTTTGAGGTACCGTCACTATTGAATAGTCTGACGAGAATCGGGACGGGCATAACCGTGAACAGGCTCTGTCAGATCAGTTATTTTCGGTTATCGGCAAGTGATGGGGCGACTTTAGACCGATATGGGGAGTTCTTCCTGAATGCTGCCGAGGCGTTGCAATGCGGTGCTTTGAAGTATCTCGCCCAGTGTCGGCCCGGGAGGCTCAAGTGAGTCTGCGAGCTGGACCTGACTGGGGCGACCCTGGGTGTCGAGGGCCTGTACCCATGCAAGCTGACCGCTATCGAAGCGAACCAGGGAGCCAATCGGATAGAGGCCGAACTGCTTGATGTAGCGTTTTACCCAGCGTTGGTCGAAGTGTTCAGGATGGCTCAGCAGGTGGCGGTAGATGGCGTCGATCCGCCAGGCGGGGCGGTCCGGCCGGTCTCGCCGCATGGCATCGACAACGTCTACTACTGCAGCGGCTCGCGCCAGTTCGTGCAGGTCGTCTGCAGCCAGGGAGCGAGGATAGCCACTGCCATCCAGGCGTTCATTGATGTTGTGTGCCACCGAGTCGAGGATATTGGCAGAGAGCCAGTGGCAGCGTCCCATGCGACGCATCAACTTTTCTACATGACTCTGCATCTGCAGATGCTGGTGCTCGTCGGGGTGGGTAACCTGCCAGAGCTCGGTGGGCAGCAGGGCCTTGCCCAGATCATGCACCATGGCACTCGCCGCCATGGCCTTGCTCAGCTTGCGGGGAATGGACGAGAGTCCGGCCAGATCCAGCAAGCCGACACTCACCCCGAGGCTATGGCGCACCAATCGTGGCTCGTGTTGCAGGCAGCGTGTAGCAAAGAGTAACCCATCGCGGTCCTCGTCGTGGAGCAGCAAGAGACGATCGGCATGACGCGACAGCTGTACCGAGTCTACCTCTCCGCCTTGCTGTAGCTCGAGGAGCTGAGCATCCAGGTAGCCGGCGATGCATGCTAAGCGCCTTGCCATGGGCGTGGGATATTCTTGAGTATTGCGTCGTCCCACCTCAGGCGGCGTTGCCGTCCGTGTCTGGAAGAGCAGTGAGGGTAGGCGTGACGCCTCGCTGCCTTCGGCGTAGCGGGCTGACTCACGCTCAATCTCGCGGACGAAGAACCACAGTTGTCGATCTTGCTCGCCCGTGGTGTGGTCGAAACAAAAACCGGCGAGAATGGCCTGGCGGTCGGTATCCACCTCCTGGTGCCGTGGCGATGCGCGAACAGCGAATCGTGTGTCATTGGGGAAGCATAGCTCCACCTCCAGGGGCTGGCTGGTGTTAGCCAACAAGGCGCCGGCGAAGAGCGGCAGTTCCAGCTGGCAGCCCTCCAGTGAGAGGTCCTTTAGATCCCCCTGTGTTGACCCGCCCTCCTCGCCGCGAAGGATGGCGCCAACCTCCATGCCCAGTCGGAGCCGGGCCCGGAAGGATTCGCGGCGCTGCAGAACCTCAAGGCTGTAGGGAAACTGGCAGGTGCACACCAGGCGGCCATCCTCCTCATGGCACTCTTTCATTGCCATGCTGGGGGTGCGTAGCATTTTGCCCTGAGCCTGACCCAGAAGGCGGAACTCCTGGCCGCGCTTCAGCTCGCCGGCGATCTCGTATAGAGCGACAATCAAGATGAGAGTCACGCGACAATCAAGATGAGAAAGCCGAGACCTTCGGTTGTCGACGTCGGGAGGGCGTAGCCCGAGCGACGTCGACGAGGGAAG
>NZ_JARANW010000022.1:0-57664 GCF_029889825.1 Halomonas sp. 11-S5 | reverse complement strand
TTGAGCATCGGGTACCTCCTGATCGTTCTGTTTCCCAATCAGAGGGTACCCCGCTTGAGTGGGGGACACCTTATTTCGGTACTCAGGGGACTTTTAGCATCGGTACTGACACAAGGGGCCACTCTTGTCCACACCGGCGGCCGAGGCCCCCATAGTGGAAAGCAGTGCCGTGAGACACACCATTGACTTTATACCTGTACTATGCATTCTCGCCTCTCCCGGTCGCCTCAGCGACCTTTGATCGGGTGAGTGAATCGCTTGCTCGCCGGCATCTAACAGGGCCCACCTCTACCGCATGCCTGGCGAACCATTCTTCGTGTAGTCGCGGCAAAAACACCGTCCTTACAGGCGCGTTATCCTCCTGGCAACCATAACGGGCATGGCGTCGTACTGACGCAGCTCGCGGCTTTCCGACGCCTGCTTTGCAGGAATTTCTTCCCCTTGCCTGCTAGCTTGCGAGGAGCACACGAGCATCCTCTGACGCCAAGGAATCCATTCGATGGGCCATCGGCATGAACACGATCACGCCTCGCCGGCTCCCTGGCGAATCAGCCCGCCCTTCCTGCTAGCGGCGGGATTTTTGGTCTTGATCGTTGCTGGAACGCTACTGCTCAAGCTGCCGATTGCGGTGAGGGCGTCGCTTTCATGGGGGGATGCTCTCTTTGCGGCGACCTCCGCGGTTACCGTCACCGGCCTGGTTGTCACTCCCACTGGGGCCACCTTCAGTATCTGGGGCGAAGGGATCATTCTCGTATTGATGCAGGTCGGTGGCCTCGGGCTAATGACATTCGCCGTGCTGGCCTTTCTCTCCCTCGGCGGGCGCATAAGTGAGCGCCCCTCCCTGGTAGCGAGTCGCTCCGGCAACGAAACCGATCCGCATGACGTCCTGCGAACCGCCAAGGCGGTCGTCAAACTGGCACTCACTCTGGAAGGCATTGCCCTGGTTCCCCTCGCGCTGGTCTGGGTGCCGGAACATGGCTGGGTACAGGGGCTCTGGTGGGCGCTGTTCCACAGCGTCTCCGCCTTCAACAATGCCGGTTTCAGCCTTTCATCCGACAGCCTCATGGCCTACGCCGGAAACCCCATCATCAATACGGTGATCCCTGCGCTCTATATCAGCGGAGGCGTGGGCTTTATCGTGATCTCTGGGTTACTCGGCTATCGACCCGGCCAGCGACTCGATATCAACGTCAAGGTCGTGCTCGCCGGCACCCTTGTACTGAGCCTTGTGGGCACCGTCATGATCTACCTGATGGAATCAGGAAACCCCGCCACGCTGGCCAGGCTGCCCGATCTGGCCGATCGGCTCTGGGCCTCATGGCTGCAGGCCACGACACCGCGCACGGCAGGTTTCAACAGCCTCGACATCGCTGCCCTGACCCAGGAAACCTGCCTCGTGCTGATACTGCTGATGTTCGTCGGGGCGGGGGCTAATGGCACCGGCAGCGGCATCAAGGTGACGACGCTGTTCGTTCTCCTCGCCGCCACCTGGACCTACATCCGGCGTCGGCGGGTGCCCACGCTGTTTTCCCAAGTCATCGATACCACCACCCTGCTCAAGGCGCTGTCGGTCACGGTGATGGCCGTCATCGGCATTTTCATTGGCACCCTGGCCCTGTCCATCAGCGAAGACGCCGACCTACTGACGGTGGCATTCGAAGCCACCTCCGCCTTGGGCACTGTCGGTCTGTCGCGAGGCCTGACGCCGGAGCTTTCCGGCTGGGGTCAGGCGATCATTATGGCGATGATGTTCGTGGGGCGCGTGTGCCCACTGATGGTGGCCCACCTGGTCGGCTCTGCCTTTGGTACCTCGCAGAAGGATGAGCTGCAGATTGGCTAGCCCCCCCCGATTGCATCCCCCGGACCTGGTGTACTTCGCGGGGCAAAACGTGATCGAGATCCATGCGGCACTCTCGACGGAGGCGGACCTCGAGAAACCGGACCAGCTCATTGTCGACTTCGATCCCTCCGATGACGATTTCGACAAGGTGCGCAAGATCGCGATGCCGCCCCGGGCGGTCCGTCAGGCCAAGATCACGCCATCGCGGCCCCGCCGCTTCGCCTCGTAGCTCGCCGCGTCGGCGCGGCCGATCACCTCCTGGATGTCAGTGTCCCCGGCCAGGAGGGTGGTGACGCCCACGCTCATGGTCACCCGGAATTCGCGTCCTTCGTGGATCACCGAGAGGCCGGCCACCGCCCCACGCAAGGACTCGGCGATGCGTCGGGCCTGGTCGACATCACAGCTCGGCAGCAGCACGGCGAACTCGTCCCCGCCCTGACGCGCCACATGGTCGCTGACACGCACCACCCCGTTCACCGCCTCGGCGATGCGCCGCAGCATCGTGTCGCCCAGGGCATGCCCGCCCACGTCGTTGACCGGCTTGAACCGGTCGAGGTCGAACAGCAGCAGCGCCGAGGGCGTCTCGGCCTTGCGCCAGGCGGCCAGCGCCTCCTCGAGCCGGCGCTCGAAGCCGCGGCGGTTGAGCAGGCCGGTGAGGGGGTCGTGCTCGGCCTCCCACTGGCGCAGCGACTCCTGCTCGCGGTGCAGGGTGATGTCCTTGACGATGCTCACGAAGCCGATCAGCTGGCCGTCGATGAGCACGCGGCTGGCATGCACCTCCAGCCAGAGCAGCGTCCCGTCGGCCCGGTAGTAGCGGAACTGGCGCAGGAAATCCTCGCCGCTGTGTTGGCTGGACTGCCAGAGCGCCAGGATGGCGTCGCGGTCATCGGCATGCAGCCCGGCCAGCCACTGGGCGTGATGGCGCGGGCTGGCCGTCCGGCCCGCCAGCTCGAGCAGGGCCCGGTTGGCATAGGTGATCCTCCCCCGGCTGTCGGTCACGAACATGCCCACGGGCGACTCGGCGAGGATGGCCTCGAGGAAGGCCTGGCGGTCCCGCCACCGGGCCATGGCCTGGCCACGCTCTCGCTCCAGCCGGTTCAGGGCGTCCCCGACGCGCTGGATCTCCTGCATCCGGGAGGTCAGGGCGACATGGGTACGCTCTCCCCGGCCAAGCTCCCCGATCTGGCCCTCGAGGTGATAGAGGGGACGCAGCGCCAGCCAGAGCAGCCAGCCCATCAACGGCAGCAGCACCACGGCGATCAGCAGGCCAACGTTGGCCAGCCGCTGGAACAGGCCCCTGACGGGCGACATCACCTGCTCGCGCGGCAGGTAGACGCCCACGATCCAGTCGGCCGTCCAGATCTGGCGAAAGGCCTGGTAGGTCGCCTGGCCGTCGAGGGCGGGCCCGCGGGTCTCGCCTTCCCACCCCAGTTGGGCCAGGGTCAGCGACGGGTTGGCATCCTCGGCAGGCAGGGAGGCGAGGAGGCGCGATCGGTCGGGATGATAGAGAATCCGGCCCGACGCGGTGGCAATGGCGGCATAGCCGCCATCGCCGAGCCGGATCCTGCGCAACAGCTCGAACAGCCCGCCCTGGCGGATGTTCACCAGCCCGCCCAGGGCGCCCTGGAAATCGCCCGCCTCGTCGAACAGCGGGACCAGGAACAGCAGCATGGGCATCCCGCTGACGCGCCCGATGAAGGGCTCGCTCACGTAGGGCCGCTTGAACCCCTTGACGAACTGGAAGTAGTCACGGAAGCCGGCATCCAGGCCTTCTCGTCCCGGCATCTGCGGCCAATCGGCCCGGATGGTACCGGCAGCATCGAACAGCAGGAGGCCCTCGAACCACTCCAGCAGCGCACTGTTGGCCGCCAACAGGGTGTGCGGGTCACTCCCCTCACCGGCCTTCGGCGGCATCCGCTCGGCGAGCTGCCCGAGGGCGGCGAGCCGGCTGTCGACCTGATGGGTCAGCTCGTCGGCGATCAGGCGAGCCTCGTAGTTCAGGTGGATCAGGTTCGACTCCTCGGACAGCGAGCGGCTCGATGTCCAGCCGGCCCACATCACCAGGGCCACCACGATGATCCAGGTCGCGGCGAGCCCCAGCAGCAGACGGCCCTTCAGGGAGAGCGCCCAGGCGCCGGCCCGGGCGAGGGAACGTCGCGGCAAGCAGATCTCCATGTCCTGTGTCGAAGACCCGACTCTAACATGGCCATCCCGCCATCCCGCCATCCCGTCAACGCCGCCACGCGTATCGCAGGCGAGCGGCCACGCCGAGGAAGCTGCCGATGTCGGCCCGGGGCATGGCCAGCTGGAAGCCCTGGAACGAGGAGTCTCGATCCGAGCATCACCATGAGGACCCAGCGGCCGCAGGGCCCGGCTGTAAGGTAGGCAGGCGACACGACACCAAGCAGCAGGACCTGACGACAGGTCTCTACCACTCCCCACTAGACCAAGAGGTGTCACCATGAAGATGAAACTGCTTATCGCTGGCCTGCTTACCAGTCTGATGATGGCCGGCTCCGCCCTGGCCATGGATTCCGCCGCCATCGAGAAGCATATGGCCAAGATCAATGACAACTATAGCAAGAACGTTGAGAAGGAAGGCAAGGTAAAGGCGCTCGAGGAGAAGGTCGAGGAGCTCGAGGAAATGATCCAGATGATGTTGGACGACGAAGATGCCTAGCGCTCACTAGGCACACCATGTTTGACAGCAAAGGCCCCCGGTGCAACATGCACCGGGGGCCTCGTCATGTCGTGGCGCAGGAAAGGCTTACCGACGATCCAGCTGCTGCACCTTGAGCTCGTAGTTGTTCACGCCGGAGTGCGCGGAGCCGAACTTCTGGCCCTGCACGCGGATGCGATAGCGGCCCGGCGCGAGCCGGGTCTCCATGTCGACATCGCCATCGAACCCCTGGCCGGCCCCCTCGGCGACTACACGGCCCGACTCGTCGAGCACCTCGAGCTCGATACGGTAGGTGTCCTCGTAGCCGGTCGGATAGGTCGAGGTGGTGATCGCAACGGTGCCGCGCTCGGCCACCTCGAAGGTCAATACCTCGCCACGGGCACGGATCTTGACGTCGGTCTTGATGGTCTGGAAAGTCTGGTCACGTGCGGGCAGTTCAGCCTCTGAACCGGTGGGCTCAGCGGCCTGAGAGGCTCCAGCCGAGTCAGTACTGGCGGCCGCCGCCGCTGCCAAGCCAGCGGTTGTCTCCTGAACAGGCCCAGTTGCTGGCTTATCGGCAGGCGGCTCGTCGGAGGACTGCTCCTCGACAGCCCCCAGGGTCGCCACGGCGCTATCACCGCGAACGAACACGGAGCCTGAGCTTTCACGGCTGTCACCGGTGAAGAAGATACCGTCACCGTCACTCACACCCTCCGCGAGCTCACGACCCTCGACATCGAGGCCGCTGATACGGATCGAGTAGCCATCGCCGGCGCGTCCGCGGGTGCCGAAACGCTGGGCCTCGACGCGCAGCACATAGTCACCCGGCCCGAGACGCTGACGCATGGCCAGGCCGCCATCCTGACCGTAGGCCTCGCTGCGGGCGATGATGTTACCGGAGGCATCCTCGAGCAGCGCAGCAATACGGTAGTCATCGCTGTAACCGGCCGTGACACGGCTCTCGAACCGGTAGATGCCGGGCTGGGTTACGCTGAAGTCATGGACATTGGCACTACCGAATTTGAAGCTGCGGCTCTGCGCGTCGGTCTCGGCATTGAAGAGCCCCGTCAGATCGAGCTGCTTGCCCTCCTCGCGAAAACGCTCTTCCATCTCGCTGGCCAGCGCCACGGCACTCCCGAGGGACAGACCCAGCGCCAACAGGCTGGCAGTGATAATCGGCTGTTTCATGGGACCTCGCATCAGGTAAAGAAAAAAGCCGACCCCTGAGGATCGGCTTTTGTTGTTCTATTTCATCAAGCAGGAATACCCTGCCAGACAATTTAGAACAGGTAGGTCACGCCAACACCAACGCCGTCACCTTCGTCCAGCTCCTTGTCGCGCCAGGCAGCCTCGACCCAAGTATACATGGCGTCGGAGACGTTGTAGGTGGCACCGACGATGACTTCATTACGGTTGTCATCGTCGTTCTGGTCATTGTTGGGCGTGTTGTTGCTGTTGATGTTGCTAACGCCTTCGCCACCTTCGTCAACATACTGATAGGCACCGTAGATATCGCCCATGCCGTAACCGTAGCGAGCACCCAGCGCATAGAAGTCATAATCCGGAACACCGGTGACAGATGCATTGTCAGTGTCGAAACGCTCGTACTTGGCGGCAAGGCGCAGGGTCTCGATGGTGTACTGGAAGGTCACACCATACTGATCACCAACGCTTTCTACATTATTGCCATCAATGTATTGGAAGTTTTCCAGATTATCGTAGACGGCCGCGACGGAGAAGGCACCAGCGGTGTACTTCACACCACCGAAGGCGGAAGCGCTGCCGGAGTCATCAATGTTTTCGGACTCGGCATCACCCTTGTACTGGGTACCCACGGCAAACTGGAAGCCGCTCAGAGACGGCGAGGTGTAGGTCACCTTGTCGGTCTCGCGGATGCCTCCGTAGCCAGCCTCGGAGGTGGAGTCGGAGACGTCGAAGTACTCGTTGTTGGTTAACGGGTCCTGGATCCAGTCGTCGATCAACTGATCGTAGGAGCCCAGGCGCACGTCACCGAAGTTGCCCTTCACGCCGACGTAGGCTTGGTCGCCAGTGGTGTCCTCGTCGTTGCTCTTGATCTCGTCAGCCTGAATATCGTCGAACTCGAGCTTCAGGTAGCCGGTCAGGCCCTGATTGATGACATGCTCGGCGGCGAAGCCGAAGGTAGTGCCGTTATCGGCGATCTGGTCGGTGGTCTCGGCGCCTTCATCAACGCTGGCATAGGCAATCTGGATATTGCCGTAGATGTCCAGCTTGGTGCCGTCCTGGTTGTAGACGGTGGCGGCCTGGGCGCCGGAGGCAGCCAGAGCACCGGCGATAGCAGTCGCTAACAGTGTCTTTTTCATTGCGATAGTTCCTTATTGACTAGCTTGCTGTTTCGATCGTGGCTGCCCGTTCTTGATGAGCGGGTCAGCGGCTTGGCCGGTCTTGGTGCCGGTTCTCGTGCCTGCGGGTTCCCTCCCGGGAGGTGGCAGGTCGCGAGCCAGACCTCGGCAAAGCCTTGTTATAGTCCAATGCTCGCAAGAGGAACTCTATACCGGGATATACGGGAACGCAACAAGAAAAAACACTGTTTTCCTTCGCTGCGAACCTCCTCCCCGGCGCGTCCCTCTGCCCTTGCGATGCGGGCGCCATCCCGGCGTGCCCAGTGCCCGTTCGGCCTGCCATGACGCTCCGGCAAGCGAATCAGGCACCTGGTGCGATGAGCGGGTTTATCATGCCTCGCGAATATGACGAAGACAAGTCAGCGCCTCAACGCGGGTTGTGCTTGGCGAGCAGCGCGGAGAGCTTCTCGTCCAGGCTGGCGGGCTCCCGGCCCGGCCCAGCGCTCCCGGCCGCGGCGGGTTCCGGGCGGGAGGAAGGCGCGGCCGCCTTGGCGGCGTCGTGCCGGGTCGCTTCGGCTGGGGGCTTGCCGCGCTGTCGGGCCGGGCGGCCCTTCTGGCGGCGGTCGGCCTGCAGCCGCTCGAGCTTCTTGTGGGCATGCTCGGCGGCGGCGGCATCCACCCGCCCGGCCGGCTCGCCGGCCAGGTCGAGGCGCTCGGCGCCCTCGCGAACGGACTTGAGGTAGCGCGGCAGGTTGACGTAACAGGCCAGCGCCCGGCGCACCAGCTTCTCGGGCCAGGACTCACGCGCGGTCAACTCCTCGTGGATGCCGACCTTGAGCGGCCGAGTATGGCCCTTGAAGAAGGTCGAGGCGTAGCGCTGGTACCACTGGTCGAGCAGCGCCTGGGGGGATGGTGCCTCCTCGGCGGATGCCTCGCCCTGGAGCTTGGCTTCAACGGCAGGCTCGGGATCGGCCTGTGCCGGTTGCAGCGCCGACGGGACGGGCTTCTCGGGGGTAGCAGGCGGTTCGCCAGCGGCCTCGCCGGCGTCAGGCTGCCTGGGGCGATGGCCGATCAGCGCGGAGAGCCCCTGGGCGCGGCGCGCCTGGCGATGGAAGAGCGACGCCGGGGCCTCGGCGGGCTCGCGCTCGAGCAGGCGCCGGTTGTGCGCCTCGAGTTCGCGGTTCTGCTCGTCGAGCTCGCGGTTCTCCTCGGCGAGTTCCAGGCGGGTGGCCTCAAGCTCGGCGAATCGCGCCTCCAGTTCGCCGCAACGCTGCGCCAGGGCCTGCCGGCCGGCCTGCTCCTCGCGGGCCTCGGCGGCCAGCTCGGCATTGCTCGCCTCCAGCTCGACGCGACGGTGTTCCAGCTCGGCCAGCCGAGTGTGCAGGGCATCCTGCTGGACGCGGGATTCCCGCAAGTCGCCCAGCAAGGCCGCGGCGCGGCTCTCCAGCTGTTCCAGCAGGCGGGTTGAGCGTTCCTCGATCACGTCCTGGTCCTCCAGTGCGCCTTCCCGGTGATTCCTCGGGCCGTGGCCGATAGCGGCCGGCCACGGCACCTGCTGCTCAGTCTGTGCCAGGCGTGGCGTGGTGACAAATGTCGCCGGCCGGCGACGGCGTCAACGCCGCTGCCCTTGATATCGGCGGTACTGCACGAACTGGTAGGCCGGCTGGCCCTCGGCGGGCTCGCCGGGTACCCGCTGCACCGCCTGCCACTCGGCCATGTCGAGCGCGGGGAAACGGGCATCGCCCTGCACCTCGATATCGACCTCGGTGAGGTAGAGCCGGCTGGCGAAGGGCAGCATTTGTTCATAGACCTGGGCGCCGCCCATCACCATGATCTCCTCGACGCCATCGATGATGGCCTGCTGGTCGGCGAGCGCCAGCGCGGAGGGGAGGTCATGGCAGACCCGCACGCCCTCTGGGTGGAAGTCGGGGTCGCGGGTCAAAACGATGTTGAGCCGTCCGGGCAGTGGCCGGCCGATAGAATCAAAGGTCTTGTGTCCCATGATAATCGGCTTGGCCTGGGTCATGCGCTTGAAGAACTTCAGGTCCTCCGGCAGGTACCAGGGCAGCTGGTTGTCCACCCCGATCACCCGGTTGCGGGACAGCGCGGCGATCATCGCCACGGGGACCAGGGTCTCGTCGGTCATGCCAGGGGTCTCGCTCATACGGCCACCTCGGCCTTGATAGGGGGATGCGGGTCGTAGCCCTCGATGGCGATATGCTCGAAGCGGAAGGCGAAGAGCTCGTCGACGCTTGGCTCGAGCACCAGGCGCGGCGCGGCGCGCGGCGTGCGCGAGAGCTGCTCCTCGGCCTGCTCGAGGTGATTGAGGTAGAGATGGGCATCGCCCAGGGTGTGCACGAAGTCGCCGGGTTCGAGACCCGAGACCCGGGCGATCATCTGGGTGAGCAGCGCGTAGCTGGCGATATTGAAGGGCACGCCCAGGAAGATGTCGGCGCTGCGCTGGTAGAGCTGGCAGGAGAGCCGCCCCTCGGCCACGTAGAACTGGAACAGGCAGTGGCACGGCGGCAGGGCCATCTCGTCGACCAGCGCCGGGTTCCAGGCCGAGACGATCAGCCGCCGCGAGCGCGGGTTGGTGCGGATCTGCTCGAGGAGCCTGGCGATCTGGTCGACATGCCCACCGCGAGGATCGGGCCAGCTGCGCCACTGGTAGCCGTAGACCGGGCCGAGATCGCCGTGCTCGTCGGCCCACGCGTCCCAGATGCGCACCCCGTTTTCCTTCAGGTAGGCGATGTTGGTGTCGCCGGCCAGGAACCACAGAAGCTCATGAATGATCGAGCGCAGGTGCAGCTTCTTGGTGGTGACCAGCGGGAAGCCGCGGGCGAGGTCGAAGCGCATCTGGTGGCCGAACAGCGAGCGGGTGCCGACCCCGGTGCGGTCGTCGCGCTCCACGCCGCGGTCGAGCACCTGGCGCATCAGGTCGAGGTAGGGCTGTTCGAGAGCAGGTAGGGTCGAGTCGGTCACGGGGGCATCGAGGCTGGGAAATGGGCGTTGGATTCTACAGGAACTCACTGATGATGTTGATCCGGGAGGTCCAACGGTTCAGGCAGCGAGGCATCCAGCGACATGCGCTGTTGCGCATAATCCCGGAGATGGTTATAGGTCGCCATCAGCATCATCGAGAAGCGACTGGCTGAATCCAGCGCTTCCGAGAAGGCAACCGGGTCTTGCATGTATTCGTGAATCAGCTGATTGCGGAGCTTGCGCGCCACCAGCCACGCTTCTGTACTTTCCAGGACGCCCAGCCGCTCGGCACGGTCGAGGTTTTCGATCTGGCTTCCGGTCCGCTCCGCCAGGCTTTGCAGCCAGCGAGGAATCAACTTGTCGGCGATGGTGTCCTGCATGCGGCCAAAGCGCGACACGAACGCCTCAAGCCTGACGGCCTCCTCCGGATGCTGGTCGAGGCCAGCGACCCAGTCACTGTCCAGAATGTTACCACTGCCGAACAATGTCTCCCAGCTGTAGCGGAGATGACGTCCCTCGCGCTCGACGATATCCAGAGACCAGAGAAACCGATCGATAGGCAGCAGCTGCTTCTTGTCATGGGTCATAACCGTTGCCCTGTCTGTATGGCGTGGCGATGAACGGGATTCAAGGCGGTAGAGGGGTCGATCACCAGAATGTCTATCGGCCGATCCCCGATACGCCGTTGCAGTCGAGCCGTCAGGGTCAACATCTTGTCCACCTTGCTCTCGATCTCGCAAGGGCTTTCCACCAGGAGATCGATGTCCCCTCCCCTGGCGTCATCATCCAGCCGGGAGCCGAAGACTCTGACGTTCACTTCATCGCCAAATACCTCGGCAGCAGTCTGCTTGATGATCGCGATCTGCTCGGCAGAAAGCCGCATGCTCAACCTCCATTTCCATCACCACATGTCGGGCCACCCTTACACCATGTGTCTAACACTTTGTATCCACCGGTTGGCCACGCGACCAGGCGATCAGCGCGATGCCCACGGCGATCATCGGCAGGGTCAGCAGCATGCCCATGGTCAGCCAGCCCAGGGCGATGAAGCCGAGCTGGGGGTCGGGCAGACGCACGAATTCCACCAGGAAGCGGAACACCCCATAGAGCAGCAGAAAGAGCCCGGAGACCAGGCCGCGGCGGCGTGGGATCGACGAGACCCACCACAGCAACGCAAACAGCACGGCGCCCTCCAGCAGCGCCTCGTAGAGCGACGAGGGATGACGCGGTGCCGGGTCCATGCCGGGGAAGGGCATGCCCCAGGGCAGCGTGGTGACGCGGCCGGGCAGTTCGTGGTTGATGAAGTTGCCGATACGCCCTGCCCCCAGGCCGATGGGCACCAGGGGCGCCACGAAGTCGGTCAGGGTGAAGAAGGCCAGCCGCTTCTTGTGGGCGAACCAGAGGGCGGCGAGGAGCACCCCGACCAGGCCACCGTGGAAGCTCATCCCGCCGTCCCAGACGCGGAAGATCCACAACGGGTCGGCGAGCCACTGGGGCAGGCCATAGAAGAGCGCATAGCCGAGCCGGCCGCCGACCACCACGCCGATGGCGGCATAGAACAGCAGGTCGCCCACATCGTCACTGCTCAGTCCGATGCGCTCGGCCCGTCGGCGCCCCAGGAACCAGGCGGCGATGAAGCCGACGACGTACATCAGGCCATACCAGTGGACCTGGAAGGGGCCCAGCGAGATGGCCACGGGGTCGATATCGGGATAGCTCAGCATGGAGGTCCTCTGGAAGCTGGAAGCTGGAAGCTGGAAGCTGGAAGCTGGAAGCTGCCATGATGCCACCCGGGCTTCCTATGGCAACGGTTTTTACGTCCCGCTTGGAGCTTATGGCTTACCGCTATATCAAGAACTTGAGCCCCACTGCCATCAGCAGGGCGGCGAAGGAGAGGCGCAGCGTCTGGGCCGAGAGGCGATGGGCCAGCAGGACGCCGAGGCGTGCGAAGGGCACGCTGGCCAGCACGATGCCCAGGAAGGCGGGCAGCATCACGAAGCCGATGGCTCCCGCAGGCAATAGCGGATTGCCCCACCCCACGGCCACGAAGGTGGTCGCACCGAACAGCGCGATGGGCAGGCCGCAGGCCGAAGAGGTGCCTATAGCCTGGGTCATGCTGGCCCCGCAGCGCGACAGCCAGGGCACGCTGAGGGTGCCGCCGCCGATGCCGAAGAGCGCCGAGACGCCACCGATCACCGCGCCCGCCAGGCCCATCACGGCACGCCCGGGCGCCACGCTGCCGGGTCGGGGGCCGCGCCCCAGCGCCATCTTCAGGGCGACCAGGATCACGAAGAGGCCGAACAGGGTCCCCAGCCGCCCGCCGGAGAGGCTGCCGGCGACGAAGACCCCGGCGACCGCGCCGAGCATCAACCCTGGCAGCAGGGCCAGGAAGGCGTCGCGGCGAATGCTGCCGCGGCGGTAGTGCCCCCAGGCCGAGGAGGCCCCGGTGACCACGATGGTGGCCAGCGAGGTGCCCACCGCCAGGTGCATGGCCACCTCCGGGGCCACGCCCTGCCACCCGAAGGCAAGGTTCAGGGCCGGCACGATGATCAGGCCGCCGCCCACGCCATACAGGCCGGCCATGGTGCCGGCCAGCGTGCCCAGGGCCAGGTAGCCCGCCAGGCTTGCCAGCAGGCTCATGCCGGCCCGGGCGCCGAGACGCCGTTCAGCCAGCGCCACACCAGGTCGACCAGCGCCTGGGGGCGATAGGGCTTGGCCAGGAAGTCATCCATGCCGGCCTGGCGAAAGCGACGGCGATCCTCGTCGCTGGCGTTGGCGGTCAGCGCCACCAGGATGCTGCGCTGGCGGGCTGGCCCTTCAGCCTCACGGTCGCGCCAGTGCCGGCTGGTTTCCACGCCGTCCATGCCGGGCATGAAGATGTCCATCAGCACCAGGTCGAAGGGGGCTCCCTCCAGCCGGGACAGGGCCTCCTCGCCGCTGGTGGCCGTCTCGACGTCGAGCCCCTGGCGCTCCAGCACCTGGCGTGCCAGGGTCAGGTTCACCGGGCCATCATCGACGATCAGTACCCGCCCCTTGCCGTAGGGGAGCGCCTGGGGAGAGGCCGCGGACGCGCCGGTGTCCTCGCCGAGGTTCTCCAGCAGCACCACGGCGTCGGCCAGGCGCTCGCGCAGCGCCAGGAGCGCGGCATGGTCACGGTCGCCGCCGCACTGGCGCAGGGCATCGCTCTCGAGCACCTCGGACAGGGAGCTCATCAGCGGGGCCAGCGACTGCTGCAGGTGGGCGAGGTAGCCGGACTTGAGGCGCGACTCCTCGCGGGCCCGCACCCGGCTGGCCTCGAGCCGCTCGAGCTGACCGCGGCGGGCCTGGAGCTCGCCGGCCAGGTGCCGCTCGGCGGCGCGGCTCTCATCGAGCTCGCGCTGCCAGCCCTCGACCAGCGCCTCGTAGGCACCCGAAATGGCCTCGAGGCGCCTCGGGAGCGGTAGCTCGTCGGCGGAGATGGGGCGCTGGTGGCGGGCCAGCCAGGCCTCGATGCCGACCAGGGCGTCGTTGACCTCGCGCTGGATGCCGCGCAGGCGCTGTCGCAGCAGCGTCAGGAAGACCGCCACGTTGAGGCTGCTGCCCAGCAGCAGCGCCAGCAGCAGCCAGAAGGTGGCACCCCAGGAGGCATGGGAGGGCATCATCGACCACAGCATGACCCCGACCACCAGGCAGAGCACCACCAAGGTGGCCTGGGCGAGCAGTACCGGCCAGAGGATCGGCCAGATCAGGCACGACCAGAGGCGTTCCAGACGAATGTCGTCCTGCATTGTCATCCCTGTGCAAGCACGATGGTGGACAGAGTGTACGCGGCCCGGCCGAGACTGTCATGACGGCGCCTTCCCTCAGGCCGGCCGGCCGGCTAAGCTGGCGCCATGTGCCTGATCGCCTTCGACCATCGCCCCGGCAGCGACTGCCCGCTGCGCCTGGTGGCCAACCGTGACGAATTCCATGCCCGCCCGGCCGCCCCGCTGGGCGCCTGGGACGATGCCCCCGAGATCCTCGGTGGCCGCGACCTGGAGGCCGGCGGCACCTGGCTGGCGGTACACCGCCGCGGCCGCTTCGCCGCCGTCACCAATGTGCGCGACCCGCGCCTCAAGGTGCCGCCGGGGGCCCCCAGCCGCGGCGCCCTGGTGCGCGAGGCCCTGGAGCGCGACGACCTGCCGGCCTGGCTGGACCGGCTGGCCGGCGGGGCCGCTCGCCACTATGCGGGCTTCAACCTGCTGGTCGGTGACGGCGAGACGCTCTGGCACCTCCACCGGGGCCTCGACGGCATCCGGCTGAGGCGCGTCCCGCCGGGCCTGCACGGCCTTTCCAACGCCAGCCTGGACACCCCCTGGCCCAAGCTGATCGCCGCCCGCCAGGGGTTGGCCGCCAGCCTGCGCCATGGCCGCTGGCCCGAGGATGCGCTGGCCGTGCTCGGCGACCCCCACCCCGCCGATGACGACCAGTTGCCGGAAACCGGCGTGGGGCTCGAGCTGGAGCGTCGGCTGTCGTCTCCCTTCATCGTCGGACGAGACTACGGCACCCGCGCCTCCACCTGGATGGCCTGGCACGCTGACGGGCGAATCGAGATGGGGGAACGGCGCTTCGGGCCGAATGGCGTGGCGCTGGGAGAGAACGTCGAGCGGCTGTCAACGAACCCGCCGTAGGAACCCTACCCCATCGCGCTGCCACAGGGTGTTGCGCCGCCAGACAGGTTGTCGTAGGAGCTTTGCTTGCAAGGCGATTGGTATGCGCCGTTGAAGCCGCCGCTTCGCGACGGATCGCGCTGCAAGCAGCGCTCCCACGAAGGGCGGAACCCCTTAGCGCTGCCACAGGGTGTTGCGCCACCGGACAGGTTGTCGTAGGAGCTTTGCTTGCAAGGCGATTGGTATGCGTCGCTGAAGCCGCCGCTTCGCGACGGATCGCGCTGCAAGCAGCGCTCCCACGAAGGGCGGAACCCCTTAGCGCTGAAAGCAGCGCTCCTACAAGGCGTTCCCAGGCAAGGGGAAATCAGTCACTGGGCGGCAGCAGGTGGGCGAGATCCCAGCCGCCGAGGCGTTCCGCGAGGTGGCGGCGCACATCACCGGGCGATTCGAGCCTGAGGGTTTCCGCGACCAGTTCGCGGGCGCTTCCGAGGGGCACCCGGCGGATCGCCGCCCTCACCCGCGGCAGGCTGGGGGCGTTCATCGACAAGGCATCGAAGCCCATGCCCATCAGCAGCAGCGCCCCGGCGGGGTCCCCGGCCATCTCGCCACACACCGATGTCGGCATGTCCAGGCGCTGGGCATCCTCGGCGAGCCGGGCCATGGCCGAGAGCACGGCGGGATGGCAGGCGTCGTAGAGATCAGCGACCCGCGGGTTATTGCGATCCACCGCCAGCAGGTACTGGGTCAGATCGTTGCTGCCCACCGAGAAGAAGTCGACCCGCCGGGCCAGGGCATCGAGCTGATAGAGGGTCGCCGGCACCTCCAGCATCACCCCCACCCGCGGCCGGATCACCGGCACGCCTTCCTCGCCGAGCTCGAGGATGGCACGATCGAGCAGGCGCAGCGCATCGTCGACCTCATCGACATTGGTGACCATCGGCAGCAGCACCTGGAGGTTTTCCAGCCCCTGGGAGGCACGCAGCATGGCGCGCAGCTGGACCATCAGCACCTCGGGGTGGTCGAGGGTGACCCGGATACCGCGCCAGCCCAGGAAGGGGTTGGCCTCCTCGATGGGGAAGTAGGGCAGGTCCTTGTCGCCGCCGATGTCCAGGGTACGCATCACCACCGGCAGGGGCGCGAAGCTCTCGAGCTGGTCGCGGTACAACCGGGTCTGTTCTTGCTCGCCGGGGAAGCGCTCGGTGATCATGAAGGGCACTTCAGTGCGGTAGAGCCCCACCCCGCCGATCCGCGACTTGAGCGAGGCCACGGTGTCCACGGCCAGGCCAGTGTTGACCATCAGCGGCATATCGTGGCCGTCCGGGGTGCGACTGGGCAAGTCCTGCTCGTGCTCCAGCACTGCCATCAGCGCCCGCTCCTCGTCGATCAGGCTCTGGTAGTGGCTCTCGAGCTCAGGCCCCGGGCGCACGAAGAGGCGCCCGCGATGACCATCCAGCACCACCCGGTTGCCGCCGAGGCGCGGCAGCGGCAGGCCGACCATCCCCGAAACCGTGGGAATTCCCATGGCCCGGGCGACAATGGCCACGTGGGAGGTGCTGGAGCCGCGCACCGAGACCAGCCCGGCCAGCTTGTCGCGGGGCACCTCGCCGAGCATCGCCACGCTGATCTCGTCACCTACCAGGATGGTGCTGTCGGGATAGACCGCCGGGGTCTGGGGGGTCTCCTCCTGCAGGTGGGCCAGCACTCGCCGCCCCAGGTCGCGGACGTCGGCGGCGCGCTCGCGCAGGTAGTTGTCGTCGACCCGCTCCAGGTACTGGACGTGACGACGCACCACGTCGGCCAGGGCGCCGGGCGCCCACTGGCCTTCGCGGATGCGCTTCTCGACCTCGTGGGAGAGCGCCGCCTCGCCGAGCATCTGCTGGTAGACATCGAAGAGTGCCAGCTCCTGAGCGGAGATGCGGCTGGCCAGGCGCTCGCCGGCGGCGCGGATCTCGTCGCGCACCCGGCCGATGGCCTCCTTGAGCCGGGCGATCTCGTATTCCACGTCGGTGGGAATCAGGTCCGGCACGCTGTTGAGGTCCGCCGGGGCGGCGATCACCACCGCCTCGCCGATGGCCATGCCGGGCGAGGCCGCCACACCGGTGAAACGCGCCTGCCCGCCCGGGATGCTCGGCCGGTTGAGCCCGCCCGTCGCCAGGGCGTGGGCCAGCACCCCCGCCAGCTGGGCGGCCATGGTGACCAGGAAGGCCTCGTCCTCCTCGTCGAAGCGACGCTTCTCCGACTGCTGCACCACCAGCACTCCCAGCATGCGGCGTTGGTGGATGATCGGCACGCCGAGAAAGCTCGAGTAGCGCTCCTCGCCGGTGGCCTCGAAGTAACGGAACTGGGGATGGGCCTGGGCGTCTTCCAGGTTCAGCGGCTCCTCGCGCTTGGCCACCAGGCCCACCAGGCCCTCGCCCACCTGCAGGCTTACCCGCCCCACGGCCTGGGTGCGCAGGCCGATGGTCTCCATCAGCACCAATCGGTCGATGGTCCCGTCGAAGAGATAGAAGGAGCACACATCGGTGCGCATCGCCTTGCGGATGCGCCGCACCATGGTCGCCAGGGCCGCGTCCAGGTTGCGGGCTCCGTTGACCTCCTGAATGATGCGTCGCAACACCTCGAGCATCGGCGTCTTCTTTTCCATTGTGGTTATCTCTCGCCTCGCTGAGGAATGACGCGGCCATCAGGCCCTCGGTTCATCCATGTCCGAGGGCCAGCCGCTGTGCCCGGGGGGACAGCTCGCGCAGGGCGCGACGGTAGACCTCCCGCTTGAAGGGCACGACCTGCCCCAAGGGGTACCAGTAACTGACCCACCGCCAGCCGTCGAATTCCGGCTTGCCGGACATGTCCATGCAGATCCGGCTCTCCTGGCAGTGAATCCTCAGCAGGAACCACTTCTGCTTCTGGCCGATGCACAGCGGCCTCGAGTGGGTACGAACCATGCGTCGCGGCAGGCGGTAGCGCAGCCAGCCCCGGGTGCAGGCAAGGATCTCGACGTCACCATCGGTCAGGCCGATCTCCTCGTGAAGCTCACGAAAAAGTGCCTGTTGCGGAGTCTCGCTAGCCTTGATGCCTCCCTGGGGAAACTGCCACGCATTCTGTCCTACCCGACGCGCCCAAAGCAGCTGCCCCTGCTCGTTGGCGATGATGATGCCAACATTGGGGCGAAAGCCGTCAGCGTCGATCACGGACGTCACCTTATGAATCCAATATTGCCACCATTCTTCCACAAGGCCACGAAGGGCATCAATACGACCAAATTGAAAGCCGCGAATACGTCGCTTTCGGCGCCGGCCCGTCGCTCGAAGCGCGACGGCGCTTCTGCCATAATCGTCGACCTTGTCACGATCTTGAAACGCTTTCGAGAACACCAGAGGGGAATGCAGTGAGCCTGGCCATCTTCGACCTGGACAACACCCTGCTGTCGACCGACAGCGACCATGCCTGGGGCGAGTTCCTGCTGGAACAGGGCGCCGTGGATCCGGTGGCCTACCGCGAGGCCAACGACCGCTTCCTGGCCGACTACGAGGCCGGCACCCTGGATATCCACGCCTTCCTGGCGGTGGCGCTGCGCCCGCTCGCCGAGCACAGCCCCGAGCAGCTGGCCGCCTGGCACCAGCAGTTCATGGCCAGCAAGATCGAGCCGCACGTCCTGTCCAAGGGCGAGGAGCTGGTGGCCCGCCACCGCGCCCGCGGCGACACCCTGCTGATCGTCACCGCCACCAACCGCTTCATCACCGGCCCCATCGCCGAGCGCCTGGGCATCGACGAGTTGATCGCCGTGGAGCCCGAGGTGTCCGACGGCCGCTACACCGGTCGCGCCACCGGCATCCCCAGCTACCGTGAGGGCAAGGTCGAGCGCCTGGACGCCTGGCTGGTCGACAAGGACCTGACCCTGGACGACAGCTGGTTCTACAGCGACTCCCACAACGACCTGGCGCTGCTGGAGCGGGTCGAGCATCCGGTGGCGGTGGACCCCGACCCCAGCCTGCGTGAGGTCGCCAAGGCCCGCGGCTGGAAAATCATCAGTTTGAGGGACTGAGCGGCCAGGTTGTAGGAGCACAGCTTGCTGCGCGATGGCGGCAACCGCCATCGCGAAATGAATTTCGCTCCTACAGGATGCTGAGCCACCGGACAGGTTGTCGTGGGAGCTTTGCTTGCAAAGCGATTGGACCGCGCGGTTGAAGCCGCCGCCTTGCGGCGGATCGCGCTGCAAGCAGCGCTCCCACAGGGTGGGGACCAGGCCTGCCCGGTGCGCTGTCGCTTACCGGGCCTACGACTGAGGCCTCCCAACGAAAGCAAACCCCGAGGTCATGGCCTCGGGGTTTGCTTGTAGCTCGGCGCTTGTAGCTTGGCGCTTCGCCCGAAGGGCGATCAGCCCAGCAGGTGCTCGACGGCGGCGCGCTCTTCGCGCAGCTCGTCTTCGGTGGCCTTCATGCGGCCACGGCTGAACTCGTTGACCTCGAGGCCCTGGACGATCTCATAGCCACCGTTCTTGCAGACGACCGGGTAGGAATACATGATGCCGGGCTCGACCCCGTAGCTGCCGTCGGCGGGGATGCCCATGCTCACCACGTCAGCGGTGCCCAGCGCCCAGTCGCGCATGTGGTCGATGGCCGCGGAGGCCGCGGAGGCCGCGGAGGAGGCACCACGCGCCTTGATGATGGCGGCACCGCGCTGCTGCACGGTGGGGATGAAGTCGTTCTCGTACCAGTCACGCTCGACCAGGTCGAAGGCCGGTTTGCCCGCCACCTTGCAGTGGGCCAGGTCGGGATACTGGGTCGCGCTGTGGTTGCCCCAGACGATCATCTGCTCGACGTCGGTGACGTGCTTGCCGGTCTTCTGGGCCAGCTGGGTCTTGGCGCGGTTATGGTCCAGACGCATCATTGCGGTGAACTGGCCCGCGTCCAGGTCCGGTGCGTTGCAGGAGGCGATCAGGGCGTTGGTGTTGGCCGGGTTGCCCACCACCAGCACGCGCACGTCGCGGCTGGCGTTGTCGTTGAGCGCCTTGCCCTGCACGGAGAAGATCGCCGCATTGGCTTCCAGCAGGTCCTTGCGCTCCATGCCCGGACCGCGCGGACGGGCGCCGACCAGCAGGGCGAAGTCGGCGTCCTTGAAGGCGACGTTGGCATCGTCGGTGGCAACGATCTCCTGGAGCAGCGGAAAGGCGCAGTCGTTGAGCTCCATCACCACGCCGTTGAGGGCGTCCATGGCCGGCGGGATCTCCAGCAGCTGCAGGATGACCGGCTGGTCCTTGCCCAGCATGTCGCCGGAGGCGATACGGAAGGCGAGCGAATAGCTGATCTGGCCGGCAGCACCGGTGATGGCAATACGGACGGGATCTTTCATGGTGGCTCCTTGGGTTGTCAACGCGCGGGTTGTCGCCGTGAGGATGAGCCGGGCCAGCATGCCGCCAGCCCTGGCCGGAATTCGAACCGCCAAGATGGTATGCCTGCACTGCACAAAACTCAATTCGACCTGCGGCTAGGTCAGGCACCCCCGGCGACACCCCGGCACCCGCTGGGCTATGCTGGCCGCCTGCCGACCCGGCTCAACCAGCCCCACTCTCGAACCTCGCACCACACCAGGGAAGGTCCGAATGTCTCGTCGTCTGCCGCCGTTCTCCGTCCTGCTCGCCATCGGGCTGGCCTGCCTGCTGCTGGTCTGGCTGGCACTCGGTGACATCGAAGGGTTCCGCGAGACTCCGCCCGAGGGCGACGAGGCCGAGGGGCCGGCGCTGACCCGGGTCGAGGTGGTCGAGCGCCAGGCGCAGGCCCACGCGCCCCGGCTGGTGCTGCAGGGCCAGCTCGAGGCCCACCGCGAGGTGACGCTGCGCGCCCGCCAGGCGGGCCGGGTAGAGGCGTTGCCCGTCGCCTTGGGCGAGCGGGTCAGCCGGGGCGAGACACTGCTAGCCCTGGCCCGCGAGGAACTCCCCGCCCGGCTCGAGCAGGCCGAAGCCGAACTGGCCCTGGCGCGGGGCGAGCTGGCCGGTGCTGAGGAGTTGCGCCGTCGCGAGCTGATCTCCAACCCCGACTACCTGCGCCTGCAGGCCGGCGTCAGCCAGGCCCTGGCCGAGGTCGCCACCCTGCGCCGCCAGCTCGATGACACCCGCCCCGAGGCGCCCTTCGACGGGGTGCTCGACCGCCTCGATGTGGAGGTCGGCGACCTGGTCCAGGTCGGCGAGGCCTGGGGCCGGCTGGTCGACGACTCGCGGCTCACCGCCATCGCCGCGGCGCCCCAGCGGGATGCCCTGTCGCTTTCCCCCGGGCTGCCCGCCGAAATCCGGCTGCTCGACGGCAGCCGTCTCGCCGGCGAGCTGAGCTACGTCGCCAGCCGCGCCGACGACAGCACCCGCAGCTTCCCCGTCGAAGCGACGCTGGCCAATCCCGAGGGGCGCCGCCTGGCCGGTGCCAGCGCCACCCTGATCATCCGCCTGCCCGAGCGCCGGGTGCATCGCCTCTCCCCTGCCCTGCTCGAGCTCGACGGCGAGGGCCGGTTGGCGGTCAAGCACCTGGATGACGACGACCGGGTGCGTCTCACCCCGGTCGAACTGGTCGACGCCGATGCCGAGTCCGCCCGGGTGGCCGGGCTGCCCGAACGGATCCGGCTGATCACCCTGGGCGGTGGCTTCGTCGACGACGGCGAACGGGTGGAGGCCGTCCCCGTCGAGTCGGCCACCACGCAGGCCGGCACGGACGCTCCCCGGGAAGCCCGCTGACATGCGTACCCTGATCGAGGCGGCGCTGGATCGCTCGCGCACCACCCTGCTGCTGCTGGTCGCGCTGCTGCTGGCGGGGCTCGCCGCTTGGCAGGCGATTCCCAAGGAGGCCAACCCCGACGTCACCATCCCCATCATCTATGTCTCGCTGTCGCTGGAGGGCGTCAGTCCCGAGGATGGCGAGCGGCTGCTGGTGCGCCCCATGGAGCAGGAACTGCGCAGCATCGAGGGGCTGCGCAAGATGACCGCCCAGTCGAGCGAGGGCCATGCCGCGGTCACCCTGGAGTTCGATGCCGGCTTCGACCCCGACCAGGCGTTGACCGACGTGCGCGAGAAGGTCGACATCGCCCGCGCCGAGCTGCCCGCCGAGGCCGAAGAGCCACGGGTCACGGAGGTCAACGTGGCGCTGTTCCCGGTGCTCTCGATCGGCCTGGCCGGGCCGCTGGAGGAGCGCCGGCGGCTGGCCGTGGCGCGCCGCCTGCAGCAGGAGATCGAGGGTATCCCGGAAGTGCTCGAGGTGGACATCGGCGGCGACCGCGAGGACCTGCTGGAGATCGTCGTCGACCCCCTGGTGCTCGACAGCTACGGGGTCGACTTCGCCACCCTGTTCAACCTGGTCAGCCGCAACAACCGCCTGGTGGCGGCGGGCAGCCTGGACACCGGGGCCGGACGCCAGGCGCTCAAGGTACCGGGGGTGATCGAGCGCCTCGAGGACGTCATGGCGATGCCGGTGAAGATCGACGGCGACCGGGTGGTGACCTTCGGCGACGTGGCCTGGATCCACCCCACCTTCAAGGACCCCGGGGGCTTCGCCCGCATCGACGACCAGCCGGCCCTGGTGCTGGAGATCTCCAAGCGCGCCGGTGCCAACATCATCGCCACCGTGGCCCAGGTGCAGGGGCTGCTCGACGAGGCGGCCGGCCTGATCCCCGACGAGCTGGAGATCACCACCATCCTCGACCAGTCCGAGACCGTGCGCGACATCCTCTCGGAGCTGCTCAACAACGTGGTCACCGCGGTGGTGCTGGTGCTGGTGCTGATCCTGGCCGCCATGGGCCTGCGCTCGGCGCTGATGGTGGGGCTGACCATCCCCGGGGCCTTCCTCACCGGCATCCTGCTGATCTGGGCGCTGGGCTACACGCTGAACATCGTGGTGATGTTTGCGCTGATCCTGGTTGCCGGCATGCTGGTGGACGGCGCCATCGTGGTCAGCGAGCTGGCCGACCGCCACCTGCGCCAGGGACAGCCGCCCCGGGAGGCCTGGGTCCAGGCCGCCACGCGCATGAGCTGGCCGGTGATCGCCTCCACCGCCACCACCCTGGCGGTCTTCATGCCGCTGCTGTTCTGGCCCGGCGTGGTTGGCCAGTTCATGAAGTACCTGCCGATCACGGTGATCCTCTGCCTGCTCGCCTCGCTGGCCATGGCGCTGGTCTTCCTGCCCACCCTGGGCGGCGTGTTCGGCGTGCGCAGCGCCGCCGCCACCCGCGACACCCAGCTGGTCACCGCCGGCGGGCGGCTCTACCGGGGCGTGCTGGCCCGCCTGCTGGCCTGGCCGGGCCTCACGCTGCTGGTCGCCCTGCTGCTGATGGCGCTGATCTACACCGCCTACGCCCGCTTCAACCACGGCGTCGAATTCTTCCCCAGCGTCGAGCCCGATACCGCCCAGGTGCTGGTGCGCACGCGGGGCGACTTCTCCGCCACGGAGACCGATGCCGTGGTGCGCCGGGTCGAGGCGCGACTCGCCGGCATGAGCGAGGTCCAGGCGCTCTATGCGCGCTCCTTCGCCGTGCCCGACCAGCAACTCGGCGGCGATGTGGTGGGGGTGCTGCAGTTCCAGCTGATCGACTGGCAGCGGCGCCGCCCGGCCAGCGCGATCCTGGCCGAGATGGCCGAGCGCACCCGCGACCTGCCGGGCATCCAGCTGGAATTCCGCGAACAGGAGTCGGGGCCGGCCGGCGGCAAGCCCATCGTGCTGGAGGTCAGCGCCGAGGACCCGAGCCTGGCCGACCGGGCCGTCACCGCGCTGCGCCGGACCATGGGCGAACTGGGCGGCTTTCGCGACATCGAGGACAACCGCAGCCTGCCGGGCGTGGAGTGGCGGGTGAAGGTGGACCGCGAGGCCGCCGCCCGCTTCGGTACCGACGTGGCCAGCGTAGGCAGTGCCGTACAGCTGCTCACCACCGGGCTGCAGGTGGCGAGCTATCGCCCCGCCGGCGTCAACGACGAGGTGGATATCCGGGTGCGCCTGCCGCGGGGAGCCCGCTCGCTGGACCAGCTGGGCCGCCTGACGCTGAACACCCGCCGCGGGCAGGTGCCGATCTCGCACTTCGTCTCGCTGGAGCCCGCCCCCAAGGTGGGCACTCTGCACCGCATCGACGGGCGCCGGGCCATCACCCTGGAGGCCGATGTGACCGCCGACCATCGACCCGACGAGCGCCTGGCGGCCCTGATGGCGGCCATGGCGTCGCCGCCCGAGGGGGTCAGGATCAACGTGGCCGGCGAGCAGAAGGACCAGCAGGAGGCGATGCGCTTTTTGGCCACGGCCTTCCTGGTGGCGATCGGCCTGATGACGCTGATCCTGGTCACCCAGTTCAACAGCCTCTACCAGGCGGGGCTGGTGCTCTCCGCCATCGTCTTCTCCACCGCCGGCGTGCTGCTCGGCCTGCTGGCCAATGCTCAGCCCTTCGGCATCGTCATGGTAGGCATGGGCATCATCGCCCTGGCGGGCATCGTGGTGAACAACAACATCGTGCTGATCGACACCTACAACCAGCTGCGCGGCGAGGGCCTGTCGCCCCGGGAGGCCGCCCTGGAGGCCGGTGGCCTGCGCCTGCGCCCGGTGCTGCTCACCGCCGTGACCACGGTGCTGGGCCTCATGCCCATGGTACTGGGCGTCAACGTCGACCTGATCACCCCGAGTCTAGGCATCGGCGCGCCCTCGACCCAGTGGTGGACCCAGCTCTCCAGCGCCATCGCCGGCGGCCTGACCTTCGCTACCGGCCTGACCCTGCTGCTCACGCCCTGCATGCTGGTGCTGGAACCCCGGCTGCGCCGGAAGCAATAAGCGGGAAGCGGGAAGCGGGAAGCGGGAAGCGGGAAGCGGGAAGCGGGAAGCGGGAAGCGGGAAGCGGGAAGCGGGAAGCGGGAAGCGGGAAGCGGGAAGCGGGAAAACAGCGTAAGTCAAGCACCTGGGTGGTAAAGCTTTTTCTTCCAGCTTCCAGGAGCGAAGCGACGCTCTTCAAGCTTCAAGCTCCCGGCGAAGCCGGGTCACAGCTCGGCCCGGGCGGCATCCGGCGCATGGGCCGCATGCAGGCGGGCGATCAGCTGGTCCTCGAGGCTGAAGCGCTCGCTGAGCCCTCGGCTCAGGCGGTCGAGCCAGGCGGGGAGACGACGCATATGGTGCTGGGCGCGGGCGGGACTGTCGTAGTCGCGATCGAAGGAGAGCACCAGCTCGGTGGACATTTCCAGGCGCTCGAGCAGGCGATCGGCGAGTTCCAGGGCTTGGTGGTCGCGGAAGGCCTTGGCCTCCTCCCGCAGCTGCGGGTAGACCTCGAAGTGACCGGCGCTGATGTAGTCCATCAGCAGCTCGCCGAAGGTATTGACGCGCTGCGCGCTCACCGCCTCGAGCTCGGTATCACAGGCCTGCTTCAGCGCGGCGAAATGGACCAGCAGCTCACGGCGCTCGTGGAGCCAGCGATCGATCAGCTCGTGCACGCCGCCCCAGCGCTCCAGGGCATTCTTGCAGTCTTCCAGCATGGGTGCCTCCCTTGCACGATGCGGCCAGCCACTCGGGGCACTCGATAGGGCTATCGCAGATAGCGGTATCGCTCGGGGCTGATCCGTCGACAGGTCTGCAAGGGGGCGCTGTGAACCCCTCCCTGGGCGCTACCGCTACCGACGCCATCCCTGGCGTAGGACCCCCTCTACGACCTGTCCCCGGCGCCCCTCGTCAGATCCAACTGCGATAGCTTTGGGGCACTCGACCCGCGAGTTGACAGACTCGCGCCTGCCGGGCCCGCTGTCAATCCCGTTGCCGCCTCGGCCGGCTCCTTCTTGCTGGGGCTAGCCCTGCCAGCGATAACCGCGGTGCGGGCGATTGGCCGCCAGCAGCAGGCCCAGCGGGGCCAGCGCGAGCACCAGGAAGCTGGCCAGAGTCCAGCCGGGCAGCGAGATGCCGAGCAGCAGGAAATTGATCTCGGCGCATTCTCCCGAGCCGGAGAGCACCTGCGCCAGCACCTGCTGCAGGGGCAGGATCTCCAGCATGTAGTCGAGCCCCGGGCCGCAGCTCGGCACCTCGTCGGCCGGCAGCGACTGCAGCCACAAGTGGCGCCCCGCCACGGCGATGCCGCCGCCCACGGCGGCCAGCGACAGCAGGCCGTAGATCACCGCTCCCGCACGCCCCACGGGGTCGTGGATCGCGGCGACGAGAAACACCGCGGCGGCGGCCAGCACGGCCACCCGCTGGAAGATGCACAGCGGACAGGGTTCCAGCCCGACGAGGTGCTCGAGGCCCAAGGCCACGGCCATCATCAGCACGCAGAAGGCGAGGCCAGCGAGGCTCCATTCGCGGACCGAGAGGCGCCGAAGGTCGTCGATCATGACGTCTCTCCCGTCTGCAGCGGTGTGACGGCCCGCACCTCGCGGGCACGCTCGAAGTAACGGGCCAGGAAGGCGTCGAAGCCCTCGGTCTCCGCCGCCTCGAGGTCATGCTGCTGGGCCAGGGAGGTCGCCACCAGCTCGTCGAACAGCGCCTCCCGGGACGGGTCCATGGGGGTGTCACGAAAGCCCTGCGCCTGTTCCCGGGCGAGGTCCAGCATGGCCTCGACGAAGGACTCACCGTTCGACTCGAGGCGCGCCAGCAGGCGAGCGGAGGGCGTCAGGGCGGGGTCCTCGAGGCGTAGCGACAGGGCCGCCAGCGCCTCGCCATGGGGCTCGCCCTCTTCCAGGCGGTCGAGCAGCTCCGCCACCGACGCCATCTCGGCGAGGATCTCGCCGCCCCAGTCGGCGATGGAGCGCTGCCGGCCATCCTGCAGCAGGCGAAGCTCGGGGTCCCGGCCACGCTCGACCACCAGGCGGCGATTGTCGTCCAGCCGGTCGCACTCCTCGTCGGGAATCCAGGGGCTCTCGCTGAGCAGGCACCACATCAGGAAGGTGTCGATGAAGCGAATCTGGTGCTCGTCTACCCCCAGCGGCAGGAAGGGGTTGAGGTCCAGGCAGCGCACCTCGATGTACTCCACGCCGCGAGCCTCCAGCGCCTGGCTGGGGGTCTCGTCGTGGCGCGCCACCCGCTTGGGGCGGATGTCGCTGTAGTACTCGTTCTCGATCTGCAGGATGTTGGCGTTGAGCTGGCGCCACTCGTCGCCCTCCTTCACGCCCAGCTTCTGGTAATCCTGCCAGGGCGTGGCGATGGCATGGCGCAGGGTATTGACGTAGTTGGAGAGCGAGTTGAAGCAGATCTTCAGCTGCTCCTGGACCTTGTTCTGGTAGCCCAGGTCCGACATTCGCAGGCTGGTGGCGTGGCGCGACACCAGGGTGTCCTCGCCATGCCGCTGCAGCTTCTCGGGCAGCTCGCCGCTCGGCAGGAAACTGCGATCCAGCGCCGATGAGGCGCCGAACAGGTAGAGCAGCAGCCAGCTGTGGCGGCGGAAGTTACGGATCAGCCCGAAGTAGCGTGCCGAGCGGTAGTCGCGGAGCGGGGTGTCCACATCGCCCTCGAGCTCACGCAGCAGCTCCCAGAGGTCATCGGGCAACGAGACGTTGTAGTGAACACCGGCGATGGACTGCATGATGCGCCCGTAGCGCAGGTCCAGCCCCTTGCGATAGACACGCTTCATGGTGCCCACGTTGGAGCGGCCGTAGTCGGCGATGGGCACGCTGTCGTTGCCGTCGAGCCGCGCGGGCATGCTGGCCGGCCAGATCAGCTCGTCGCCCAGGTGGCGATAGCTGAAGCGATGCAGATCGGCGAGGAAGTCCATGGCATCACCCGGCCGGCAGGTAACCGGGGTGATGTACTCCAGCAGCGCCTCGGAGTAGTCGGTGGTGATATGCGGGTGGGTCAGCTTGGAGCCCAGCGCGGCGGGATGCAGGGTAGCAGCGATGCGTCCTTCGCTATCGACCCGCAACCCCTCCTTTTCGATGCCGCGGCGCAGGCGCCCGACCCGCCCCTCGTCGGCCAGGGACTTGAGTCGATCGACGCGGCTGGTGAGCGATTCAGACAAGATGGTCACCCCATGTGTGGAAAGGCGGGCGCCATGGCGCCCGGCAAACGTCAGATTATGGTGCCGCCAGGCGGCGCTTCAAGCTCAACGACCCTTCTTGGCCTGGAGCAGGGCCGCCCCCAGGGCGCTCATCTGGCTGGCCGGCTCGGGCGCCTTGCTGTCGCGGCCGGCCTTGCCGGCTCCACGACCACTGGCATTGCCGCGGCGCGGCGGGTCGCCGTTCTTTTCGCCGCTCTTTTTGCCACCCTGGTCGCTACGCTGGTCATCCGGCTGGTCATCGAGGCGCATGGTGAGGCCGATGCGCGAGCGCGCGAGGTCCACGCTCATCACCTTGACCCGCACGATATCGCCGGCCTTGACCACCGTGCGCGGATCCTCGATGAACGTCTCGGAGAGCGCCGAGATGTGCACCAGGCCATCCTGGTGGACGCCGATGTCGACGAAGGCCCCGAAGTGAGTGACGTTGGTCACGCTGCCCTCGAGGATCATGCCGGGCTCGAGGTCCTTGAGGGTCTCGACCCCCTCGCGGAACTCGGCCGCCTTGAACTCGGGGCGCGGATCACGGCCCGGCTTGTCGAGTTCGGCGAGGATATCGGTGACCGTGGGCACGCCGAAGCGCTCGTCGGCAAACTCGGCGGGCTTCAGCGACCTGAGGGTGGCGCTGTCGCCGATCAGCCCGGCCAGCGGACGCCCGCTGCGCTGGGCGATGCGCTCCACCAGTGGATAGGCCTCGGGGTGTACGGCACTGGCGTCCAGCGGGTTGTCACCGCTCATGATGCGCAGGAAGCCGGCGCACTGTTCGAAGGTCTTGGGCCCGAGGCGGCTGACGTCGAGCAGCGCCCGGCGGCTGGTGAAGGCGCCCTCGGCATTGCGACGGGCGACGATGTTGTCGGCCAGGGCCGCATTGAGGCCGGCGACCCGCGAGAGCAGCGCGCTCGAGGCCGTGTTGAGGTCCACCCCCACGGCGTTCACGCAGTCCTCGATCACCGCCTCCAGGCTCCGGGAGAGCTGCAGCTGTGAGACGTCATGCTGGTACTGGCCCACGCCGATGGACTTGGGCTCGATCTTGACCAGCTCGGCCAGCGGGTCCTGCAGCCGCCGGGCGATGGAGACCGCACCGCGGATGGTAACGTCCAGCTCCGGCAGCTCCCGGGAGGCGTAGGCCGAAGCGGAGTAGACCGAGGCACCCGCCTCGCTGACCATCACCTTGGAGAGCGCGCGCTTGCCAGCCATCCGTTTCACCAGCTCGCCGGCCAGCCTGTCGGTCTCGCGGCTGGCGGTGCCGTTGCCCACGGCGATCAGCGCCACGTCGTGCTTCTCCACCAGCCTGGCCAGCTCGGCGAGCGATGCCTCCCAGGCATTGCGGGGCGCATGAGGATAGATGGTGGCGTGCTCCAGGAACTGCCCCGTGGCATCCACCACCGCCAACTTGCAGCCGGTGCGCAGGCCAGGATCGATGGCCAGGGTCGCCTTCTGGCCCGCCGGGGCGGCGAGCAGCAGGTCCTTGAGGTTGGCGGCGAACACCTCGATGGCCTCGAGCTCGGCCCGCTCGCGCAGCCGCCCCATCAACTCGGTTTCCAGGTGGGTATAGAGCTTGACCCGCCAGGTCCAGCGCACCACCTCGGCGAGCCAACGGTCGGCGGGTCGGCCCTGGTCGCCGCTCCCGTTGAAAATATCGAAATGCTTGGCGATGGCCACCTGCGCCGGGTGGAGCGGGGCCTCCTCCTCGCCGGGCAGGCGCAGGGCCAGCGCCAGCACGCCCTCGTTGCGGCCGCGGAACATGGCCAGCGCGCGGTGCGAGGGCACCTTGGCGAGCGTCTCGTCGTGCTCGAAGTAGTCGGAGAACTTGGCGCCCTCCTGTTCCTTGCCGGCGATCACCCGGGAGGAGAGCTCACCCTCGCGCCACAGCCGTTCGCGCAGCCGCCCCACCAGTTCGGGCTCCTCGGCAAAGCGCTCCATGAGGATCTGCTTGGCCCCGTCCAGCGCCGCCTTGGCGTCCTCGACGGCGGGGATGTCTTCCTCGGCGGTACGAAGGTACCTGGCCGCCTCGGTCTCGGGCACCAGGCTCGGGTCGGCCAGCAGGGCATCGGCCAGCGGCTCGAGCCCCGCCTCCCGGGCGATCTGCGCCTTGGTGCGCCGCTTCTTCTTGTAGGGCAGGTAGAGGTCTTCCAGGCGCTGCTTGGTGTCCGCGGCGCGGATGCTGGCGGAAAGCGACTCGCTGAGCTTGCCCTGCTCGTCGATGGCGGAAAGCACCGCCTCGCGGCGCTCCTCCAGCTCGCGCAGATAGGCGAGGCGCTCGTGGAGCTGGCGCAGCTGGATATCGTCGAGCCCGCCGGTGACTTCCTTGCGGTAGCGAGCGATGAAGGGCACGGTGGCCCCGCCGTCGAGCAGTTCCACCGTCGCCTTGACCTGCGGCGGGCGAACGGCGAGTTCCTCGGCGAGGCGGCGGATGATCTTGTCGTGTGCGTCCATGAAATCCTTGGCAATCAAACGTCCAGACGATCGCGACAAGGTACCACAAGCCCGGCTTCGCCGGGAGCCGTAAGCCGTAAGCTGGAAGGCAGCATGATCCCGCTAACGCTGGGGTCAAGGTTTTTTCTTCAAGCTTCCAGCTTAAGCCCGCGAAGCGGGCGTTCTTCAAGCTCCCGGCGAAGCCGGGCTGAAGGTCAGCGCCAGGCCGTTGTTGCACCAGCGCAGGCCGGTGGGCTCGGGGCCGTCGTCGAAGATGTGGCCCTGGTGACCGCCGCACCGCGCGCAGTGATACTCCGTGCGCGGAAACACCAGGAAGTAGTCGACGCGGGTCAGCAGGTGCCCCTCGACGTGTTCGAAGAAGCTCGGCCAGCCGGTTCCAGAGTCGTACTTCATGGCACTGGTGAACAGCAGCAGGTCGCAGCCGGCACAGCGGTACTCGCCCTCTCGGGTCTCCTTGTCCAGGGGACTCGAGAAGGCCGGCTCGGTGCCCTCATCGCGCAGCACCTCGAACTGCTCCTCGCTGAGGCGCTCCCGCCACTCGGCCTCGGAGAGCTCCAGCACCTCGAGCCCCTCGGCACGCGTCAGCTCGGGCTTGGGCCGGGCCGCGGCCAGCCCCGGCAGCAGGCCGGCGAGGCTGCCGGCTCCCAGCACGCCAAGAAAATGCCGTCGTTTCATGGTCGTTCTCCGTTGATGGGCTGACGAAGGCGCCAGCCTTTCCCGTGAGGTGACGCCAAGACGCAACCGGGGGAAGGAGCTGCGTCCTTCCCCCGATCAGACCGTCGCTGCCAGCGACGGTTCGCCGTCCTGTCGCCCTCAGGTCAGGCTGGGGCCCGCCTCGACGATCGCCTCGTCGACGCCCTCGAACTTCTTGAAGTTGTCGACGAACTTGGCGGTCAGCTCGTTGCGCTTGTGGTCGTAGGCGGCCTTGTCCTCCCAGGTCTCGCGCGGCTCGAGCAGGCGGGAGTCGACGCCCGGCACGGCGGAGGGCACGGCCAGGTTCAGGCCCTCGACCCGGCGCGTCTCGACATCACGCAGCACGCCGGACTGGATGGCGCTGATGATGGCGCGGGTGGTGGGGATCGAGAAGCGCGCGCCGCCCTCCCCGTAGGCACCACCGGTCCAGCCGGTGTTGACCAGGTAGACCTGGGCATCCTTCTCGGCCACGCGCTTGACCAGCAGGTCGGCATATTCGCGCGCCGGACGCGGGAAGAAGGGGGCGCCGAAGCAGGTGGAGAAGGTCGCCTCGAGGCCGGCGGAGGAGCCCACCTCGGTGGAGCCCACCTTGGCGGTGTAGCCGGAGAGGAAGTGGTAAGCGGCGGCTTCCTTGGAGAGTACGGAGACCGGGGGCAGCACGCCGGACATGTCGCAGGTCAGGAAGACGATGGCATTGGGCTCGCCGGCGCGGTTCTCGGGCACGCGCTTGTCGACGTGCTCCAGCGGGTAGGCGGCGCGCGAGTTCTGGGTCAGACCGTCGTCGGCGTAGTCCGGCTCGCGGCGGTCGTCAAGGACCACGTTCTCCAGCACGGTGCCGAACTTGATGGCCTGCCAGATGATCGGCTCGTTCTTCTCGGAAAGATCGATGCACTTGGCATAGCAGCCGCCCTCGATGTTGAAGACGGTGCCCGGCCCCCAGCCGTGCTCGTCGTCACCGATCAGGTAGCGGGCCGGGTCGGCGGAAAGCGTGGTCTTGCCGGTACCGGAGAGGCCGAAGAACAGCGTGGTCTCGCCGTCCTCGCCGACGTTGGCGGAGCAGTGCATGGGCAGCACGTCGGCGGCCGGCAACAGGAAGTTCTGCACCGAGAACATCGCCTTCTTCATCTCGCCGGCGTAGCGCATGCCGGCGATCAGCACCTTCTTCTGGGCGAAGTTGAGGATCACGCAGCCGTCGGAATGGGTGCCGTCGCGGGCCGGGTCGCACGCGAAGAAGGGGGCGTTGAGGATGGTCCACTCGTCCTTGACGGACGGGTTGTAGGCCTCGGGACGCACGAACATGGTGCGGCCGAAGAGGCCGTGCCAGGCGGTCTCGGTGGTGACGCGCACCGGCAGGGAGTGGACCGGGTCACTGCCCACGTGGAGCTCGGACACATAGTGCTCGCCGCCGGCCAGGTACGCATCGACGCGGGCCCACAACGCATCGAACTTCTCGGCATCGAACGGGCGGTTGACGCTGCCCCAGTCGATCTGGCCGCTGGTGCTCGCCTCGTCGACGATGAAGCGATCCTTGGGCGAGCGGCCGGTGCGCACGCCGGTGTTCACCACCAGGGCACCGTTGGCAGCCAGGCGCCCTTCCCCGTTGGCCACTGCCCGCTCGATCAGCTCGGCACTGCAGAGGTTGACGTGGGAAATGGCGGCTTGCTGGGGGGCGGCTTGAGTCGTGGTCATGTCGTGTCCTGGGCCTTGCGGCCGCTTCTCTCTCGTGTGCCGGGCGTCGGTGACGCAACGTGGGTCATGCCTTGATCGCCCTGTGCGGGTCATTGCCGTCTTGTGGCAGGGCGATCGGACCGGAAAACGGCGCCATTATGGCAAAAACCCGGCCAACGGGAAACGCCGTTATTGGGCGAAGATAATGTAGTTTTTCTACTACATCGGCGCCGTTCACTACCGCTCACTCGAAAACACATGCTGCTATGCAGCACTTGGGCCGCGACGACCTCAGTGCAGGGTCGGCGGCACTCCCTCGGGGTCGTCGAGCATCGCCTCGACCTCGGACACCGGGAAGTGGTAGCGGGTATGGCAGAAGTGGCACTGGGTATCGATGCCGCCCTGCTCGGCCAGCACCTCGCGCAGCTCCTGCGTGCCCAGGGTCATCAGCGCGGAGGCGATGCGCTCACGCGAGCAGGTGCAGCCGAAGCGCAGCGCCTTGGGATCGAAGACCCGCACCGTCTCCTCGTGATAGAGCCGGCGCAGCACCTCGAGCGGCTCGAGGCCGAGCAGCTCCTCGTCCTTCACGGTGTCGGCCAGGTGCAGGGTGCGCTCCCAGGCGTCGGCGTCCTGGGGGCGGGACGCGTCGGGCAGGCGCTGCAACAGCAGGCCGCCGGCACGCCGCCCGTCGGCGGCCAGCCACAGCCGCGTCGGCAGCTGCTCGGACTGGGCAAAGTAGGCGGCGAGGCAGCCCGCCAGGCCGTCGTGCTCGAGGGCCACGATGCCCTGATAGCGGTGGCCATCGGTGGGGTCGAGGGTGATCACGATCTGTCCCTCGCCCACCAGTTCCCGGAAGCCGGCATCGGCGCCGGGAATCGGCGCATCCTCGGCCAGGCGGGCAATGGCGCGCAGCTCGCCGCCGGGGTTGGATTCCGCCATCAGCAGGGCGAGCGCGCCCTGGCCGCGCACCTCGATGCTCAGGGTGCCGTCGAGCTTGACGGTGTCGGTGAGCAGGGCCACCGCGGCGAGCAGCTCGCCGAGCAGGTGGTTCACCGCGGGGGGATAGTCGTGGCGCTCGAGTACCTCGCCGTAGGCGCGCTCGAGGGTGACGATCTCGCCACGCACGTTGGTGTTGTCGAAGAGGAAACGCTGAATCTGATCGGTCATGAGGCTCTCTGTCTAGTCATCCTGCTGGCGCTGGAAGCGTTGGATCTCCCGACGCTGCTTCTTGTCGGGGCGCTTGAGCGGGTGCTGCATGACCTGGTTGGTGAGGCGCCGGGCCTCGGCCTCGCGCTCGCGGCGCGCGACGCTCTGCTCGGTCTCGCGGTAGAGTGCGCGGGCCTCGGAGGCGCCGCGGCGCTGGTCGGAGAGCGCCAGCACCTCCACCTCCAGGATGTCCCAGCCCTGAGGCACCCGGATCAAGGCGCCGACCTCGACGGTCTTGCTGGTCTTGGCCCGCCCACCCCCGTAGTGGACCTTGCCGCCCTCGATGGCCTTCTTGGCCAGGGCGCGGGTCTTGAAGAAGCGCGCCGCCCACAGCCACTTGTCGAGTCGCACGCTATCCACGGCCGCCCTCCTCCTTCTCCTCACCCGCTGCAGGCGCCTCACCCGCCGCAGGCGCCTCACCCGCCGCAGGCGCCTCACCCGCCGCAGGCGCTTCGCCCGTCGTGGGCGGCAGGTTGTCGGGCAGGATGCTGGCGAAGCGGTCCAGGGCGATGAACTCCTCGAGCTCCCGCTCCGGCCGGCGGCTGTCGGGTTGCTTGATGCCCAGCAGGTGGCGGATGCCGAACTCCCGGGCGCTCTCGAGCACCGAGGCGTTGTCGTCGATGAACAGGGTACGCTGAGGGTCGAAGGGCTCGACCTCCTGCAGCGCGAACCAGAAGGCCTGCTCCTCCTTGGGGACACCGAGATCCGCCGAGGAGACGATGGCATCCAGGTACTCCTCCAGCCCGGTGAGCGGCAGCTTGAGTTCCAGGCTAGCGCGGTCGGCATTGGTGGCCAGCACCACCCGGGGATGGGCCGCCTTGAGCCAGCGGAGGAAGTCCAGGGCGTCGCTGCGCAGGCCGATGAGATGCTGGATCTCGCGCTTGAGGGCCACCACGTCGACCCCCAGCTCGCGACTCCAGTAGGCCAGGCTGTACCAGTTGAGGGTGCCCTGCTCGCGGATGATCCGGGCACGCAGCTCCTCCTGGGTCGCCTCGTCGAGGCGATGCAGTTCCCCATAGCGTCGCGGCAGGTGCTCGAGCCAGAAGTGGCTGTCGAAGTGCAGGTCCAGCAGGGTGCCGTCCATGTCCAGCAGGACGGTGTCGATGGCGCGCCAGTCGATCATCGCTACTCCCGGGGTGAATCAGGGTCCGTTGGGACATAGTATTGGGCCGTTGCGAAATAGTATTGTATCGAATCGCCAACAGGGAATCTCCACCATGTCCGACCCGCACGACGCCTCCCGACCCTGGCCCGTCAAGCCACACATCCTCGACCGGCGCAGCGTGGCGCGAAGTCGTCTCTTCCACGTCGAGGAGCTGGACCTGCGTTTCTCCAACGGCGCCGAGCGCACCTTCGAGCGGCTCACCGGCACCGGCCAGGGCATCGGCGCGGTGATGATCGTGGCCATGCCCGACCCGGAACACGTGCTGCTCATCCGCGAGTATGCCGCCGGCTTCGAGGACTACGTGCTGACCCTGCCCAAGGGGCTCGTCGATCCGGGCGAGGACATCGTCACCGCGGCCAATCGCGAACTGATGGAAGAGTGCGGCTTCGGCGCCCACCGCATAGAGCCCCTGGTGGAGCTGTCGCTGGCCCCCAACTATATGCGCCACCGCATGCAGGTACTGCTGGCCAGCGACCTCTACCCGAAGCGCCTGCCCGGCGACGAGCCGGAGCCGCTGATCGTGGAGACCCACGCCATCGACGAGCTCTCGGCCCTGCTGGCCCGGGAGGACTTCCACGAGGCCCGCGCCATCGCCGCGCTGTTCATCGCCCGGGACAAGCTGCGCAGCGAGGCACCCGTCGATGCCGGGCTCTGGTGAGCCCGGCGACACCCGCTACCGGGAGTGCAGCCGGCGCAGCGCGCTTTTGCCATCCTTGAGCCTCACCCAGCGACCCTGCCGATAGCTGTCGAGCCCGGTTTCCAGCAGGATCATCACGTCCAGGGCCGACTCGCTGGTCACCGGCGGCGGCGTGCCCTCGAGCAGCGTCTGGGCGATGCCGGCGTAGAAGGCGGGGTAGTCCCCCGGCACGACCGACGCCTCGCGGCTCGTCAGGGCCACCGCGTCGCCCTCCCCCGCGTCGAGGGTCAGGATGCCGGGCTCGGCATCCACGCCCCAGCTCGATGCGGGCGTCTGCCCCGCCTTGAGCCAGGCCTCCTGGGGGTCGAGCCCGTACGTCACGAAGCTACCGCGGGTGCCGTGGACCCGGAAGCGCGGGGTCGGTGCGGCCACCAGGGAGCCGGCCTGCAGGCTCACCCGCAGGTGGTCGTACTCCAGCAGGCAAAGGAAGTCGTCATCCACCTCGGCGCCCTCGCGAGAGGTGGCGAGTTCCAGCAGGATCGCCCTGGGCATGCCGAACAGCTGCCGGGCCTGGTCGAGCAGGTGCGGCCCGAGGTCGTACCAGATGCCACCACCCGGCTTGTGGTGGTCGCGCCAGCGGTCGGTGACCCGGGGGCGAAAGCGGTCGAAGCGCGACTCCAGCGACACCACCCGTCCCAGGGTCCCCGCGTCGAGCAGTGCCTTGAGGGTCAGGAAGTCGCTGTCCCAGCGGCGGTTGTGGAAGACGCTGAGCAGGCGCCCGGCGCCATCGGCCTGGGCCTTGAGCAGGCGGGCCTCGGAGGCGCTGACGCTGAAGGGCTTGTCGATCACCACGTGCTTGCCGGCCGCCAGCGCCGCCTTGGCCAGCGAGAAGTGGGTGTCGTTGGGGGTGGCGATCACTACCAGGTCGATGTCGCGTCGTGCGAACAGCGGCGCCGCCTTGGGCAGCACCTCGACCTCGGGGTGGTCGGCCTGGACGCGCTCGGCATTGCCGCTGACCACGGCGGTCAGCTCCAGGCCGGGGGCGGCCTGGATCAGCGGGGCGTGGAAGGTGCGCCCGGCCATGCCGTAGCCGACCAGGCCGACGTTGAGGGTCTGTGTCTTCATCGTGCGGGCTTCCCTGCAGGGGTCATGGGGCCCGGCCCTCGGCCGGGACTCGCGTCACTTGGCGTTCGGCCAGGTCTGGGGTTAGTCGAGCCGGGTCAGGTCGCGTACCGCGCCCTTGTCGGCGGAGGTCGCCAGCAGGGCATAGGCCTTGAGCGCCGTCGAGACCCTGCGCTCGCGCGGGATGCTCGGTTTCCAGGCCTGTGCGCCCTTCGCCTCCTCCGCCTCGCGACGACGCGCAAGCTCCTCGTCGGGGAGCTTCACGTCGATGCGGCGGCCGGGGATATCGATGCGAATGATGTCGCCGCTCTCCACCAGGCCGATGGCCCCCCCGGCCGCCGCCTCCGGCGAGGCGTGGCCGATGGAGAGCCCCGAGGTCCCCCCGGAGAAGCGCCCGTCGGTGAGCAGTGCGCAGGCCTTGCCCAGCCCCTTGGACTTGAGATAGCTGGTCGGGTAGAGCATCTCCTGCATGCCCGGGCCACCGCGCGGGCCCTCGTAGCGGATGACGACCACCTCGCCCTCCGTCACCTGGCCAGCGAGGATATGCTCCACCGCCTGGTCCTGGGACTCCACCACATGGGCCGGGCCCTCGAAGACCAGGATGGCGTCGTCGACGCCGGCGGTCTTCACCACGCAGCCGTCCTCGGCGATGTTGCCCTTGAGCACCGCCAGGCCGCCCTCGCGGGAGAAGCCGTGCTCGAGATCGCGGATGCAGCCGCCGGCGCGATCGCCGTCGAGGCTCGGCCAGCGGGCGGCCTGGGAGAAGGCCTCCTGGGAGGGAATGCCACCGGGGCCGGCCTTGTAGAACTCCACCACCTCGGGGCTCGGCGAGCGCATGATGTCCCACTCGTCCAGGGCCGCCTTGAGGGTGTCACCGTAGACGGTGGGCACCCGGGTATCCAGCACGCCGGCGCGGTCGAGCTCGCCGAGGATGGCCATGATGCCGCCGGCCCGGTGGCAGTCCTCGATATGGTACTGCTGGGTGTTGGGCGCCAGCTTGCACAGCTGCGGCACCTCCCGCGACAGCCGGTCGATGTCGGCCATGGTGAAGTCCACCTCGCCCTCCTGGGCGGCGGCCAGCAGGTGCAGGATGGTGTTGGTGGAGCCCCCCATGGCGATGTCCAGGGTCATGGCGTTGCAGAAGGCCGCCCGGGAGCCGATGGCCCGCGGCAGCAGGTGCGCCTCGTCACCTTCATAGACGCGCGTGGCCAGCTCGACGATGCGGCTTCCCGCCTCCTCGAACAGCCGGCGACGGTCGGCGTGGGTGGCCAGCACCGTGCCGTTGCCCGGCAGCGCCAGGCCCAGGGCCTCCATCAGGCAGTTCATGGAGTTGGCGGTGAACATGCCCGAGCAGCTGCCGCAGGTCGGGCAGGCGCTGCGCTCGATCTCGTCGATCTCCGCGTCGCTGTAGCGGTCATCGGCGGCGGAGATCATCGCATCGATCAGGTCGATGCCGTGGTCGAGCAGCCGGGTCTTGCCCGCCTCCATGGGGCCGCCGGAGACGAAGATCACCGGGATGTTCAGGCGCATGGCGGCGTTGAGCATTCCCGGAGTGATCTTGTCGCAGTTGGAGATGCACACCAGCGCATCGGCGCAGTGGGCGTTGACCATGTACTCGACGCTGTCGGCGATCAGGTCGCGGCTCGGCAGCGAGTAGAGCATGCCGTCGTGGCCCATGGCGATGCCGTCGTCCACGGCGATGGTGTTGAATTCCTTGGCCACCCCGCCGGCCTTCTCGATCTCGCGCGCCACCAGCTGGCCCATGTCCTTCAGATGCACGTGGCCGGGCACGAACTGGGTGAAGGAGTTGGCCACCGCGATGATCGGCTTGTGGAAGTCATCGTCCTGCATGCCGGTGGCGCGCCACAGGGCGCGGGCACCGGCCATGTTGCGGCCGGCGGTGGTGGTACGGGAACGATACTCGGGCATGCTGTCCTCTTCTTTTAAGCGGCATCCAGATAGCCATCGATTCTGTCACGCGGCCGGCCGCCAGGCCAGCGCCCTGCCTGTACGTCTTGCACCCCGACACGACAGACTCGAAGATGGTCCCGATCCCTCAGGAAAAGTACCGCCATGCTGCCCGCTTCCAATACCGAAGACGCCCGGCACGATGCAAACCTGCAAGCCATTGTCTCTCTGGCTCGGCAACAGGAGAATCTGGCGGCCCTGTGGCTCTATGGCTCCAGGGCCCGGGGGGATCATCACCCCCACAGCGACTATGACCTGGCGGTGGCCTTCACCACCTGGACCGATGAGCCACTAGAGAGACGCCTGCGCCCCGAACTGCTGGCGCTGGAGTGGCAGCGCGAGCTGGCTCTCGAAGACGGCATGCTGAGCGTCGTCGATCTGGCCATTGCCCCCATTCCGTTAGGCTGGAGCATCCTCAGCCAGGGCCACCTATTGATCGATCGCTACCCTCAGATCCGCATGCGTCAGGAATCACGCATCCTGTCGCGGTGGGAGATTGATTACCTTCACCCGGAGGGCATCCATGCCTGACATGCCGCGCCAGAGCGCCTATCTGGAGGCCCAGCGCCAGCACCTGACCGAATGCGAACAGGATATCGCCGAGCTTGCCAACCTCCTGACCCAGCGCCCCTGGCGTCGACTCGAGCGACATGCCGCAGAACGCACCCTGCAGATCCTCATCGAGTCCTGCATCGGGCTGGCAAAGCACTGGACTCGGCTGGAGACCGGGCAGGTCTGTCGAGATGCTGCAACGGGTTTCGAGCGACTGAGCGACGCAGGAAAGATCGATGCCAAGACCCCGTGGCGCCGCATCATTGGCCTGCGCAACGTGCTGGTCCACGACTATCTCGAAGTGAACCCGGAGATCGTGGAAAGCGTCATCAGCAACGAGCACTATCAGGCCATGCTGGATTTCGGTCGCTCGGCACTGAATGTCCTGGAACAGTCCAGGTAACGAGATTCGTGCCGAGCATACCGCCTCGAGCAGGCCCGGTAAGCGACAGCGCACCGGGCAGTCCAGGCAACCCATCGGGAAGGCCGATCAGTCGAACACCACCTTGGCCACGTCACGGTAGCGGCCGGCGAAATGCACCGTCATGCCCTCCTTGAGGTAGTCGGGCAGCTCGTCGAAGTCACGCCGGTTGGCCTCGGGCAGGATCAGCTCGAAGATGTCACTGCGCCGGGCGGCGATCACCTTCTCGCGGATGCCGCCCACCGGCAGCACCTGGCCGGTCAGGGTCAGCTCGCCGGTCATCGCCAGCGGCCGGTCGATGGCGCGGTGCCGGGCCAGCGACAGCAGCGCGGTGGCCATGGTCACCCCGGCGGAGGGGCCATCCTTGGGCGTGGCCCCTTCCGGCACGTGAAGGTGCACGAAGGCCGAGTCGAAGAAGTCCGCATCGGCGCCGTACTCGCCCAGATGGCCGAGCACGTAGCTGTAGGCGATGTTGGCCGACTCCTTCATGACGTCGCCGAGCTGGCCGGTGAGCTTGAAGCCGCGGTCCAGGGCGTGCACCTTGCCGGCCTCGATGGAGAGCGTGGCGCCGCCCATGGCGGTCCAGGCCAGGCCGGTGACCACGCCCTCGCCCTGCATCACCTGCTCCTTGCGGAAGATCGGTGCACCCAGATAGTCCTCGAGGTTGTTCACCGAGACCCGCACCGACTGCTGATCGTTCTCCAGCAGTTTCACGGCCGCCTTGCGCACGATGCGATGCAGCTGCTTCTCGAGCTGACGCACCCCGGCCTCGCGGGCGTAGCCCTCGATCACCTGGCGCAGCGCCGCCTCGGTGAGGTTGATGCGCTTCTTGGGCATGCGGTCGCGCTTGAGCAGCTTGGGCCACAGGTGGTGCTTGGCGATGGCCACCTTCTCCTCGGCGATGTAGCCGGAGAGGCGGATCTGCTCCATGCGATCCAGCAGCGCCGGGGGGATCGCGTCCAGGGTGTTGGCGGTACACACGAACAGCACCTTGGAAAGATCCACGCGCACGTCGAGGTAGTGGTCGAGGAAGTCGACGTTCTGCTCCGGGTCGAGCACCTCGAGCAGTGCCGAGGCCGGGTCGCCCTGGAAGGACTGCCCCATCTTGTCGATCTCGTCGAGCATGATCACCGGGTTCTCGACCTCGACCTCCTTGAGGGCCTGGGCGAGCTTGCCGGGCATGGCACCGATGTAGGTGCGGCGATGCCCCTTGATCTCGGCCTCGTCGCGCATGCCGCCCACCGAGAAACGGTAGAACTCGCGGCCCAGGGCATCGGCGATGGAGCGCCCCACCGAGGTCTTGCCGACCCCGGGGGGACCGACCAGCAGCAGGATGGAGCCGCCCACGTCGCCCTTGAAGGTGCCCTCGGCGAGGAACTCGACGATCCGCTCCTTGACGTCCTTGAGGCCGTCGTGGTCGCGGTCGAGCACCGAGCGGGCGTGGGCCAGGTCGAGCTGGTCCTGGCTGCGCACCCCCCAGGGCATGGCGGTGAGCCAGTCCAGGTAGTTGCGGGTGGTGCCGTATTCCGGCGAGCCGGTCTCCAGCACCGAGAGCTTGTCGAGCTCGTCGTCGATGCGCTCCATGACCCGCTCCGGCACCACGCGCCCCTCGAGGCGGGCGCGGAAGGTGTCGACATCGTTCTCGCGGTCATCCTTGGAGATGCCCAGTTCGCGCTGGATCACCTTGAGCTGCTCGCGCAGGAAGAACTCCCGCTGGCGCTCCTGCATCTGGGCATTGACCTGGTCGCTGATCTCGCTCTGCAGCTGGGCGACCTCGATCTCCTTGCGCAGCAGCGGCAGTACCTTCTGCATGCGGGCCATCACCGGCAGGGTCTCCAGCACGTCCTGCAGCTCGGGGCCCTTGGCCGAGGTGATGGCCGCGGCGAAGTCGGTCAGCGGGCCCGGCTCGTGGGGGCTGAAGCGGTTCAGGTAGTGCTTGAGCTCCTCGCCGTAGAGCGGGTTGATCGGCAGCAGCTCCTTGATGCCGTTGATCAGCGCCATGGCATAGGCGCGGGTCTCGTCCGCTTCGGCGTCCACCGGCTCGCGGGGGTAGCTCACCTCCACCAGGTAGGGCGGCGTACGGGAGAGCCAGCGCCGGATGCGAAAGCGGCGCACGCCCTGGGCGATGAACTGGATCTGCTGCTCCTCGCCCTGCAGCTTGTGCACCCGCACCGCGGTACCGGTCTCGGGGAAATCCTCGCCGCCGAGCTCCTCGACCCCGGTCTCGCCGACGAAGGCCAGGCCCACGGTATGGTGCGGCGTGTTGCCGACGCGGCGGATGGTCTCCTCCCAGCGCTCGCGGTTGACCACCAGCGGCTGGACCTGGGCGGGAAAGAAGGGCCGGTTGTGGATCGGCAGCAGGTAGATGCGCTCGGGCAGGGAGTCGCTGGCGGGCACCACCGCGTGGTGGTTGTCCTCGCCCGGCCGCTCATCGTACGGGGAGTCGTCGGCGTTGGCCTGGATCCAGTCCAGGCCATCCTGTGCTTCGTGATCGTCGCTCATGCGTTCCTCGTCCTGGATCGCCGGGATGGATTCCCGGGGCTGCCCTCAGCAATGCGGGCACCGGCGCCCGACTTCAAGTCACTGTAGCCGCTCGAGGGCCGGCGGCAGCGGGCGACCGTTGATCCGCACCCGGCCGCGCACCACGTCGATCTCCAGGTCCTGGGTATCCAGCGGCAGGCCGAGCCACAGGGCCACCACCTTGGGCACCTGGTCCCAGGTGAGGTCACCGTAGAGCCGCGCCCGCCAGCGGGCCTGCTCGCTGGCCTGTTCATCGGGATCACCGAGTGCGACCAGGCTCAGCGCCTCGAGCCGGCGCGCATCGAAGAACAGCGCCCCGTCGCCCTGCGCGTCCAGCCCCAGCATCGGGCTGTCCAGGGCGATGGCATGGATGTCCAGGCGTGGCGAGTCCTGGAGCATGGCCAACAGCTGCGGCTCCAGCCGCGCGAGCAGCTCGCGGCCATCCTGGGCGGCAGTGCCTCGGGCCGCCTCGTCGCGCAGCACGGCCAGCACGCTGCGCAGGGCGTCGGCGTTGATCCGCGACAGCTCCAGGGCGACGCGACCGGTGAGCAGCACCTGCTCCGCCGTCACCAGTCGGTCCAGGATCAGCTCGCTGTCGACGCGCAGCTCCTGCTCGTCGAGGACCGTGCGGCTGTGCAGGACCAGCCCATGGGCATCCAGCTCGAGGTCCGGCTGATGCCAGGCCAGTCGCTCCACCTTCAGCAAGTCCTGCTGCCGGAAGTGGTAGGCGCCCTCGGTATAGGTATAGCGGCTCTCCAGGGTGGTCGGCCCCGCTTCCAGGGTGACCGGGCCATCGCTGAGCCGCCAGGACGCGAGACTGGCCTGAAGCCGCCAGTCGCCGTAGACGCCGCCGAAGGTGATCCGCCCGCCGCGGAAGTCGAGCTCGCGCCCCTCCTGGCTGACGATGAAGGGCGCCAGCTCGAGCCGCCCCTCCAGGGTGGCGCCGAGGGTACGGTAGCGGGCCTGCCAGGTGGGCGGGGTCGAGGGCAGGGCGTCGCCGAACAGGCGCCGGTCGCCCGGCCCGAAATGCGGCCTCAGCTCGCCGTCGATGCGGGTGCTTATCACCCCGTGACGCGCCACGTAGGGCAGCTCCAGGTGCCAGGCCTGGCCGAAGCGGGGGGTCAGGTGGAGGGTGCCACGGGACTCGAGCCAGCCGCGCTCGACGTCGCTGCGCTTCACCGCGAGCTCCCCCCGAGCGGCGAGGTCATCCAGGGCCCTGGCGAGTTCGCGCTCGAAGAACACGCCGGAGAAGTACTGGGCGACGGCCCAGAGCAGTGCCAGCCCGACTAGCAGCGGGACGATCAGTCGTTCCTTGCGCATCATGCCGCTCCTTACCCGCGCCTTGTCCGTTCACCCTTGCGTCGTCGGGACGCTGGAAAACTTTCAGTGCCGCCGGATCAATGGAGCCAGAACCACAGGTGCATGGTACTCCATGCATACACGGCGGCGAGGACATCGTCGATCATGATGCCGAAGCCGCCGGCCACCCGCCGGTCCGCCCAGCGGATCGGCCAGGGCTTGAAGACATCGAAGATGCGGAAGATCACGAACCCCCAGAGGGCGGCTTCCCAGGAGAAAGGCACGGCCGCCATGGTCAGCCAGTAGCCGACGAACTCGTCCCAGACGATGCCCGAGTGGTCGTGGACCCCCAGGTCGCGGGAGGTCTTGTCGCACAGCCAGATACCCCAGAAAAAGGTCACCGCCACCAGGCCCAGGTACCAGCCCAGCGGCAGCTCGGAGAGCAGCCAGTAGAAGGGAATCGCGGCCAGGGTGCCGAAGGTGCCGGGCGCGAAGGGCACGGTGCCACTGCCCAGCCCGAAGGCCAGGAAGTGCACGGGGCGTCGCCAGACGCTGGCGGGAGCCTGATTCATGGCGCGGCGCCTCCCGAAAAGTGCTGCCAGCCCCGCTCGCCGGTGACCGTCACGCCCTGCACACCGGGTTCGTCGCTGAAATAGCCGATCACCGTGAGGGCCAGGCCCAGGGCGGCCAGCCGGGCGCGGGCCGCGTCGAGGTGTTCGGGGGGCAGGCCGAGCAGCAGCTCGTAGTCATCACCGCCGTGGAGCCCCGCCTCGCGGGCCCCCTCCTCGCCCAGCGCCGCCACCAGGCCCTCGGCCAGGGGCAGCGTGTCGGGCGTCAGCTCGGCCCCGACGCCCGAGGCCTCGAGGACATGCCCGAGGTCGGCCAGCAGGCCGTCGGAGATATCGATGGCGGCGCTGGCCAGGCCGCGCATGGCCAGGCCCGCCGCCAGGCGCGGCAGCGGGTGGAGGTAGCGCCTGAGCAGCGGATGGTCGGTGTCCCGCTCGCCACGCCGCCACAGGGCCAGCCCTCCGGCCCCGCCCCCCAGCGCACCGGTCACCGCCAGCAGGTCACCCGGCCGAGCCCCGCTGCGGGTCAGCGCCTGCCCGGGGGGCACCTCGCCCATCACCGTCACGCCGATGGCCAGTTCGCCGCGGGTCACGTCGCCGCCCACCAGGGCCGTGCCGGTGGCATCGCAGAGGGCATGGAAGCCGCGAGCGAACTCCCCCAGCCAGGCATCGTCATCGGCCGCCGGCAGGGTCAGCGACATCAGGCACCAGCGGGCACGGGCGCCCATGGCGGCGAGGTCGCTCAGGCTGACCGCCAGCGCCCGGTGGCCGACCGCCACGGCCGGGGCATCCTCGGGAAAGTGGATGCCGGCCACCGAGGTATCCACGCTGACCGCCAGCCGCTGCCCGGGGGTCGGGGCCAGCAGGGTGCAGTCGTCCCCCACGCCCAGGGTCACGCCGGCCTCCGCCCCCGGCGGGTCGGGAGTGAAGAAGCGGGTGATGAGTTCGAATTCGCTGTGCATCAGGGGCGGGCCTTCAGCGGCGGCGAGCGGTGACCTCGGCGGATCTCAGCCGCCCGGCGAGCTTGTCGAGGATGCCGTTGACGTACTTGTGCCCGTCGGTGGCACCGAAGGACTTGGCCAGCTCGACCCCTTCGTTGATCACCGCGCGATAGGGCACCTCGAGGCGACGGGAAAGCTCGTAGGCGCCCAGGCGCAGGATCGCCAGCTCGATGGGATCGAGGTCCTCGAGACGCCGGTCGAGCAGCGGCGCGATGGCGGCATCGAGCTCCCGGCGCTGGTTCGCCACGTTGTGCAGCAGCTCGTGGAAGAGCGCCAGGTCGGCGATCTCCATGACCTTATGCCAGTTCTCGTGGTCCTCGAGATCGTCGTCGGCCACCTGGCTGCGGAACTCGGACTCCACGGCGCTGATCGACTTCCCGGTCATCTGCCACTGGTAGAGGCCCTGCACCGCCAGTTCACGGGCCGCATGGCGGGACTGCTGGGCCTTCGACGGGGCCCGCGGGCGCTCGCCGCTCATGCCTCACCCCCGTCGTCGGCATCATCGCCGAAGCAGCGCAGCAGCGAGACCATCTCCATGGCCGCCATGGCCGCCTCGGCGCCCTTGTTGCCGGCCTTGGTGCCGGCGCGCTCGATGGCCTGCTCGATGGACTCGACGGTCAGCACGCCGTTGGCCACCGGGGTGTCGAACTCCAGCTGCAGGTGGCCCATGGCGGTGTTGCAGCCGCCGGCGACGTACTCAAAGTGCGGGGTGCCACCGCGGATCACCGCCCCCAGGGCGATCACCGCGTCGGGGCGTGCTACCTGCAGCACGCGCTTGATGGCCAGCGGCAGCTCCCAGGCGCCGGGCACGTGGACGATATCGATGCCCTGCGGATCGACGCCATGGCGCACCAGGCTGTCCACGGCGCCCTCGACCAGGCTGTCCACTACATGATGATTGAAGCGGCCGACCACGATCACGTAGCGGCCATCGACGTCGACGAAGCTGCCTTCGACTTGGGAAATCGGTTGCATGGTTCGGTGTCCTGAGAGATCCGGGGCTTGAAGGTCCGGCAGGCATGGCCATCGGGGCCATGCCGTAGTGTGAAAGGCGACAGCGCTAGTCGTCGTCCTGCCCGGCGGTCGCCTGCTCGCCGGGCTCGAGTCGCTCCACCACCTCGAGGTCGAAGCCGGAGAGCGCCGAGAACTTCCAGGGCGAGCTCAGCAGGCGCATCCTGCCCACCCCCAGGTGGCGCAGGATCTGCGAGCCGGTGCCGATGGTCAGGTAGTTGCCGGCGCCGTCGGAGTCGCTGGTGCGCGGCGGCCGACGGCGCTCCAGGAACACCTCGAGCAGGTCATGGAGATCCTGGCGCGGGCGCCCGTCGTCGAGCAGCACGAAGACCCCGTGATCGGCCCGCGCCACCTCGGCAACCGCCTGCTGGGCGGTCCAGCTCGGCTTGTCGCCCTTCTGCAGGGCGAGCAGATCGCGCATCACGTTGGCCAGGTGCACGCGCACCGTGGTCAGCGCCTCGGGGTGCGGGTGGCCCTTGACCAGCGCCAGGTGATGGGCGCCCTGGATGCTGTCGCGGAAGACGTGCAGGTTGAGCTCACCGAAGGCGGTCTGCACCGGCGTCGATTCCACCGGCTGCACGGTCTGCTCGTTGTGGATGCGATAGTGGATGAGGTCGGCGATGGTGCCCATCTTCAGGCCATGCTCGACGGCGAAGCGCTCGAGCTCCGCCCGGCGGGCCATGCTGCCGTCCTCGTTCATGACCTCGCAGATCACGCCGCTGGGGTCGAGGCCGGCCAGGGCGGCGAGATCGCAAGCCGCCTCGGTATGGCCGGCGCGGCGCAGCACGCCGCCGGGCTCGGCCATCAGCGGGAAGATGTGGCCGGGCTGGACGATGTCGGCGGCAACCGCATCGCGGGCGACCGCGGCGCGCACGGTGCGTGCCCGGTCGGCGGCGGAGATGCCGGTGGTCACGCCCTCGGCGGCCTCGATGGAGAGGGTGAACTTGGTCCCGAAGCCGGAGCCGTTGTCGCGCACCATCAGCGGCAGCTGGAGACGCTCGCAACGCTCGCGGGTCATCGGCAGGCAGATCAGGCCCCTGGCGTGGCGCGCCATGAAGTTGATGTGCTCGGCCTCGACCTTCTCGGCGGCCATGATGATGTCGCCTTCGTTCTCGCGATCCTCGTCATCCATCAGGATCACCATCCGGCCCTGACGGATGTCCTCGACCAGTTCTTCGATGGGGGCCAGGCCCCCGGATGAGGCGTGCACCATGGAGTCTCCATTGATTCAGCGTGGTGGCTGTCGTCATCCGACGACGAGCGGGTCGCCATCGGGCGTCGCCACCTCGAAACCGCGTCAGGGTACCGTGGCGCGTCGTCGGGCGCCAGTAAACAGCCGCGTCGTCGGGCGCCAGTTCTGAAGGGCCAAGCGGCCAAGCGGCCAGGCGGAGTCTCAAGTAGAAAGTAACAAGAATCCCCTTGCCCCTTGCCCCTTGCCACTTGCTACTCGACCCTTGGCTGCTCGGCGCTTGTAGCTCACCGCGGCCGGGCGGTAATCCGCCAATCCTGGCCCACGGCGCGGATATCGAGGATCTCCAGCCCCTTCTGCTGGGCCATCAGGGTCAGGCCCGGCAGCGCGAAGAGCGGACGCGCCTCGCCGCCGAGCAGGGTCGGCGCCACGAACAGCTGCATCTCGTCGATCAGACCGGCCTCGAGCATGGCACCGGCCAGCGTCGCCCCGGTCTCCAGCAGCACCTCGTTGGCCTGCTCGGCCTCGGCCAGGTGGCGCAGCAGAGCATCGAGGTCGACGCGGCCGTCGGGGCCCGCGGGCATCGCCACCACCTCGGCGCCGGCGGCCTGGAGCCTTTTGCGCCGCTCGGGCTCGTGGTCGACCAGGGTGGCCACCAGGGTGCGGCCGGGCTCGCGCAGGCAGGCCGCGGCCAGCGGCAGGCGCAGCCGGGAGTCCACCACCACGCGCAGCGGCTGGCGGGCGACAAGCGCCTCGCCCTCGGGCAGTTCGAGCTGCTCGGGCCGCACGGTGAGCCGGGCGTTGTCGAAGATGATCGACTCGACCCCGGTGAGGATGGCGCTGGAGCGGGCGCGCAGGCGCTGAACCTCGCGGCGGGCCTGGGGCCCGGTGATCCACTGGGACTCGCCGGAGCGCATGGCGGTGCGGCCGTCGAGGCTCATGGCCATCTTCAGGCGCACGAAGGGGCGGCCGTGGGACATGCGCATCACGAAGCCGGGGTTGAGCGCCAGCGCCTCCTCCTCGAGCAGGCCCACCGCCACCTCGATGCCGGCGGCGCGCAGCCGGGCGATGCCCCGACCGGCGACGCTAGGGTTGGGGTCCTGCATGGCCACCACCACTCGCGCCACGCCGGCCTCGACCAGCGCCAGGGCACAGGGGCCGGTGCGCCCCTGGTGGGAGCAGGGCTCCAGGGTCACGTAGGCGGTGGCGCCGCGGGCACGGTCCCCCGCCGCTCGCAGGGCGTGGATCTCAGCATGGGGTTCGCCGGCCCGCTCGTGCCAGCCCTCGCCGACCACCCGGCCATCCTTGACCAGCACGCAACCCACCCGGGGGTTGGGATCGGTGGTATAGCGCCCGCGGCGCGCCAGCGTCACGGCACGCGCCATCCAGGCCTCGGGGAAGGCGTGCTGCGCCATCAGGCGGCTCCCGACGGGTCCGTGGGGAAGCCGGGCTCCTGGGCCAGGCGGTCGATCTCGGCGCGGAACTCGTCGATGTCCTGGAAGCTGCGATAGACCGAGGCGAAGCGGATGTAGGCCACCTGATCGAGGCGCTTGAGGGCCTGCATGACCTCCTCACCGATGTCCCGGGCGTGGATCTCGCGCTCGCCCCGGGCGCGCAGGTTCTGGCGAATGCGCTCCACCGCCACCTCGATGGACTCGGCACTGACCGGGCGCTTCTCCAGCGCCCGGAGCATGCCGGCGCGCAGCTTGGTCTCGTCGAATACCTCCCGCGTGCCATCGGACTTGATCACTCGCGGCATCACCAGCTCGGCGGTCTCGTAGGTGGTGAAGCGCTCGCCACAGGCCGCGCACTGGCGCCGCCGCCGTACCTGGTCGCCATCCGCCACCAGGCGAGAATCGGTCACGCGCGTGTCGTTGGCGCCACAGAAGGGGCAATGCATAGGGATAAACCCGAGGTCGATGGAAAGGCTGTCGCTGCATTGTAACGGTTCGCAAGGAAGGCGCCCAGCGACTGCCGGCCCGGAGGCAGGGCAATACTGCTATCTACGATTGCCCTGCGGTCCGGGGGGAACCAGTGGTTCCCGTGCTAGCCATCGCCCTGCATGTCCATCGGTTGCACCCGCCTCACCGGAGCCTCGACACTCAGGGTCTCGCCATTGTCGAGTGTCAGGGTGAACTCGACACGCTCGCCCTCGGCCGGGGGCCTGGCCAGCTCGAAGAACATCAGGTGCCAGCCGCCTGGTGCCAGCCGCACGGTCTCGCCGGCCGGCACCGGGATCGTCTCGACCTGACGCATCTGCATCACGCCATCCACCATCACGTGGTTGTGCAGCTCCAGGCTGCCGGCCAGGGGCGAGCTGCCCCCGACCAGCGCCAGGTCCGCCTCGCCCGGGTTGGTAAGCTCCATGAAGGCGGCGGTGGTGGGCGACCCCGGCGGCACCGCCCGCACCCGGGCCTCCTCGACGGTAAGGGACTGGGCCAGGGCGGTGGCGCTGAACAGCGAAAACAGGACCAGCGGTAGGGCAGCGATGCGCATGTCGGTTGACTCCATGGGCTCAGGGGGACACATCGAGCTTACCCTGCCTCGACGTAGACGGGGAGCGGGATGCGACATCGCGTCCCGCCGGCAGCCGGGGCGATTAATCCACGCCTAATGACCTCGTGGCAGGATGGGAACTACCGGGCCCCCGGCAGGTCTCCACGACACCCCTTCATGACACCCCTTCATAACCTCCTTCATAACCTCTCTTTATAACAGGACATTGCGATGCGAACTCTATTCCTCTCCCTGACGGCCGGCCTGGTCACGCTCTCGCTGACCTCGGCGCTCGCCGCCGACGACCACTGGCCGGCGCCGGTCCAAGCGCTGGTAGACCAGGGCCTGGAGATCCACGGCGAATTCGCGGCCCCGGGCGGGCTCAGCGGCTACGCCGCCAGCCACCGGGGCCGCGAGATGGCCATCTACCTCACGCCGGACGGCGACCATGCCGTGGTCGGCACCCTGCTCGATGCCGAGGGCAACGACCTCTCCGCCGCGCCGCTGGACGAGCACGTGCGCAGCGGCCAGGAGGCCGAGGTGTGGCAGCGGCTCGAGGAGAGCCACTGGATCCAGGACGGCGACCCGCAGGCAGCACGCGTGATCTACACCTTCACCGACCCCAACTGCCCCTACTGCGCCCGCTTCCACGCGCAGAGCCGCCCCTGGGTCGAGGCCGGCAAGGTGCAGCTGCGCCACATCATGGTCGGCATCCTGCGCAGCGACAGCCCGGCCAAAGCGGCCGCCCTGCTCGGCGCCGAAGATCCCGCCGCGGCGCTACAGGCACACCAGGCCAGTGACAGCGGCATCGCCGCCGCTGCCCAGCCCCGCGAGATCGAGGAGCAGGTCTACGCCAACAACCAGCTCTTCGAGGGCCTGGGGCTGATGGCCACGCCCACCACCTACTACCGCAACGAGGCCGGCCGCCTGGAGAAGGTCGAGGGAGCGCCCGACGCAGCACGCCTCGAGGCGATGATGGGCGCGCCGCGCCCCTAAGGCGGCGCGACGCGCCACCATGACGACCCTCCCGCCGGCAGGGCCGACGGGGGATGGCGCGCCAGGCCGATCAGCGGCCGGCGGGGATCGCCCGGGCCAGGAACCAGCCGGCCACCATGGCCACCAGCATGGCGACAAGCGGGCCGGTGAGCCCGGCGATAGAGGCGAAGGCCGGACCCGGGCAGTAACCGGAGAGCCCCCAGCCGATGCCGAACAGCGCGGCACCGCCGATCAGGCGGCCGTCCAGGTCCTGCCGGGTAGGCAGCTGGAAACGCTCGCCGAACACCGGATTGGGGCGACGCAGCACCAGTCGGTAGCCGATGAAGTTGGTCACGACGGCACCGCCCAGCACGAACATCAGGGTCGGGTCCCAGGCGCCGGCGACATCCAGGAAACCGAGCACCCGTGCCGGGTCGGTCATGCCGGAGACCGCCAGGCCGAGGCCGAAGATCAGCCCCGCGATATAGCCCATGAGCGTTTTCAAGGTCTCGGTCTTCATGCGCCACCTCCGATCACGTGCCGAACCACGAAGACGGTGATGATCGCCGCCCCCAGGAACGTCAGGGTTGCCACCAGGGAGCGCATCGACAGCCGGGCGAGGCCGCAGACGCCGTGGCCACTGGTACAGCCGCTGCCCAGACCCGTGCCCAGGCCCACCAGCAGGCCGGCCACCAGCATCAGCGGTACACCCCCCGCAGGCGCGCCGACGACCTCGCCGGGGCTGCCGGCCACGTTACCCAGACCACCGCCCAGCAGCATCAGCACGACAGGGCCGCTGATCAGCCCCAGCACGAAGGCCAGCCGCCAGGCGCTGTCCCCCCTGGGACGCGCGGTGATCAAATTGCCGATAATGCCGCTGATGCCGGCGATGCGGCCCAGGGTCGCCATCAGCCAGGTGGCGGACAGGCCGATGAGAATGCCACCGGCCAGTCCCTGCAGGGATGAATTCCAGTCCACGCTTTCTCTCCTCTACTGCATCCAGGAATGCCATTTCTCGAATCGCTGCAATGACCAGCGGTTTTCGCCCCTGCTCGATCAGCGCCATTCGTCGAGGCGTCGAACCGGCAATAAATGCGCTTCGACAACGGCCCTATCGGTCCAGCCGGCTGCCCGGTGCGCTGTCGCTTACCAGGCCTACGGCCGAGGCAAGGCTCGGTAGGCCCGATAAGCCGGAGGCGCATCGGGCGAAAGTTGCCCGGTGCGCTGTCGCTTACCGGGCCTACTGCTGTTGATACCATTCGCGCAATGCATTGCGCTCCCACAGGGCCGCATCGGGCATGGCAAGCTCGCCACTACCCCTGCAGCTCGGCACAACCCCGCGCCAGAGTCTCGTGACTCTCGTCGTGCAACTCACGCCAGGCGTCATAGGTGCTCAGAAACACCCGTCCGGTCAGCTCATGGCAGAACTCGGTGTGCTGCAGCCGGTCCATCACCGGCCCCTTGACCTCGGCCAGATGCAGGGCGACGTCGGCGTCCTTGAGCCGCGCATTGATCGCCTCCAGGCTCTCCAGCGCCGAGGCATCGATGACGTTGACCGCCTGGCAGGCCAGCACGATGTGCTCAAGCGCCGGCTGGCGGGCCGCCAGGGTCATGACGGTGTCCTCCAGATAGCGGGCGTTGGCGAAATAGAGGCTCTCGTCGACCCGCAGGATGGCCAGCTGGTCGTCGGTTTCCACCTGGTGGCGACGCACGTTGCGAAAATGCTCGCTGCCGGGGACCCGCCCCACCACCGCACTGTGGGGGCGGCTGGTACGGTAGAGGTGCAGGCCGAGCGACAGCACCACGCCGACCAGGATGCCGCTCTCCACGCCATGCACCAGCGTCAGGATCAGGGTCGCCAGCATGGCCACGCCGTCGGCACGGGAATACGCCCAGGTGCGCTTGATGGCCGGCAGATCGATCAGGATACCCACGGCGACGATGATGGTGGCGGCCAGCGTCGCCTTGGGCAGGAAGGCCAGGGGGGTGGTCAGGGTCAGCGTCGCCAGGGCGATGCCCAGGGCGGTGAAGGCGCCGGCGAGTGGCGTGACGGCACCGGCCTCGAAGTTGACCACCGACCGGGAGAAACCGCCGGATACCGGCGACCCGCCGCTCGTCCCCGCCCCGATATTGGCCAGCCCCATGGCGATCAGCTCCTGGTTGGGATCGATCCGCTGGCGCCGCTTGGCGGCCAGGGTCTGGGCCACCGAGACCGACTCCACGAAGCCGACGAGGCTGATCAGCACCGCCGCCGGCAGCAAGCTCGACCACAGCGCGGGATCCAGGCTCGGCAGGGCCAGGGACGGTAGGCCGCTGGGCACCTCGCCCACCAGATCCACGCCGCGCTCGCCCAACCCCAGGCTCCAGGCCAGGAGAGTGGTGGCGATTACCGCCGAGACCGGCGCGGCCTTGGCCACCAGGTCGGCGACGGTCGCCGACAGCCCCAGGCGCCTCAGGCCGCCCTTGAGATAGCGCCGGCACACGAGAAGGAACCCCCAGACTCCCAGGCCGATCGCCAGGGTGATGACATTGATGTCATCAAGCCCCGCGACCAGCGCCGACCCCATCTCCACCAGGTTGTGACCGGACGCCTCCACGCCCAGCACATGACGCAGCTGGCTGGCGGCGATCAGGATGCCCGAGGCGGTGACGAAGCCCGAGATCACCGGATGGCTCAGGAAGTTGGCCAGAAACCCCAGCCGCAGCAGCCCCATGGTCAAAAGGACCAGGCCGGAGAGAGCGGCCAGCACCAGGGCCGCGCCGACGTACTCGGCGCTGCCGGGCGCCGCGATGCCGGCGAGCGCCGAGGCGGTCATCAGCGAGGCTACCGCCACAGGCCCCACCGCCAGGGTGGCGCTGGTGCCGAAGAGGGCATAGAGCACCAGCGGCAGCATGCTGGCGTAGAGACCCACCTCCGGCGGCAGGCCAGCCAGCAGCGCATAGGCCAGCGCCTGGGGCACCAGCATGAGGGTGACGATCACCGCCGCCACCAGGTCACGCGCCAGCACATCGCGCCGATAGCCGTGCAGCCAGCCGATCAGGGGAATCCAGCGTGAAGGGATCATTAAGGTCTCGTCATCTGCGGTGAACCCTGTTCAATCGCGGCGAGCCGCCCGGGCCCGTCACTCCTGCCCCTTGAGCATGCCATTCCCGTAGCGCCAGGACGGCGTTATCGCTGTCGTGCGTGGCGCTGTCAGGCCTTGAGCATCTCGCGGATAGGCTGGGGGTCATGGCCCGCGTCATGGGCCGCCGCCAGCAGCGCCGGGATATCGCAGCCAGCCTCCCGGGAGCGAGCCTGTGCCCAGAGGTGCAAGGCCCGCTTTCCGGTCTTGCAGAAAGCCAGGATGGGCGCGGGCAGCCCATCGAGGGCCTGGCCGAAGGCCTCGATATCGGCCTCCGAGTATTCGCCCGGGATGACCGGGATACAGCGCCATTCGAGGCCCAGCTCGGCCGCCCGGGCACTCAGGGCACGGTCGTCGGGATGGTCCTCGGCTTCGCCGGGACGGCGGTTGCAGATCACCGAGCGGAAGCCGCGACGGGCGACCTCATCGAGATCGGCGGGTGTCACGGCACCGGTGATGGCGAAGCCGGGTTCGAGTTCATGGATCTGCATGGGCGCTCTCCTAGGGAGATGATGTCTGGAAAAATGGGCGGTCAGAACGTGTTGATCGGCACCTTGAGGTAGACCTGGCCATTATCTTCTGCCGGCGGCATATGACCGGCGCGCATGTTGACCTGCACCGAAGGCAGGATCAGCCGGGGCATGTCCAGGGTCGCGTCGCGCTCGGTGCGCATCTTGACGAACGCCTCCTCGCTGACCCCTTCGTGGACATGGACGTTGTGGGCGCGCTGCTCGGCCACGCTGGTCTCGTGCTGGTACGCCTCGCGATCCGGCGCCTTGTAGTCATGGCACAGGAACAGTCGGGTCTCGCCCGGCAGCGCCAGCACCTTCTGGATGGAGCGGTAGAGGGTGCGCGCGTCGCCGCCCGGGAAGTCGCAGCGGGCAGTGCCGTAATCGGGCATGAACAGGGTATCGCCGACGAAGGCGGCATCACCGATCACGTAAGTCAAGCAGGCCGGGGTGTGGCCCGGGGTGTGCAGCACCCGCCCTTCCAGGTTGCCGATGGTGAAGCTGTCGCCCTCCTCGAAGAGGCGGTCGAACTGGCTACCGTCGCGGGCGAACTCGGTGCCGGCATTGAAGGCCTTGCCGAAGACATCCTGCACCACGGTGATCTGAGCGCCGATGCCGGTCTTGCCGCCCAGCGTCTCGTGCAGATAGGGCGCGGCGGAGAGGTGGTCGGCGTGAACGTGGGTCTCGAGGACCCACTCCACCTCGAGGGCGTTGTCGCGCACGAAGGCGATGATCGCGTCGGCGGAGCGCACGTCGGTGCGCCCGGCGGCGTAGTCGAAGTCGAGCACCGAATCGAGGATCGCGCAGGCGTGGCTGTCGGGATCCTGCACCACATAGCTGAAGGTGTTGGTCGGCTCGTCGAAGAAGTGGGTCACGATGGGATCAGACATGGCAAACGCTCTCCGTCTGTGTGCTGTCTTGCAGCGATGGCCACAGCTTAAAACAAATTTATGTTCTAAACATAGATTGTTTATGCATATAAAGACTGGGATAGATGTCGCTTCGCAGCCTCTTTGGGGTCACTGGGCAGGAGGGAACGGCCACCGGGAGATCGCATCACCTCTTGGAGCGGCCATGCAGGCGCCATAAACGCCAGTACACCGAGCGGGACGGGACGCCTTGTGCGCTGTCGCTTACCAGGCCTACGGCTGGCTTGCCGGCCCGATAAGCCGGAGGCGCATCAGGCGGAACACCGCTCAGAGCTCGATACGGTCGCCGTAGGCGGGAATCTCTGCCTCGATGTCGCTCCGGGTGAGGGCCGCCTGCAGCGCCTGCTGGGCTCCGGGCTCGCCATGCACCAGATAGAAGCGAGGTCGGTTGCGGAAGGCGCCGGCCCAGCCCAGCAGCTGGGTCTGGCCGGCATGGGCCGAGAAGCCGCCAATGGTGTGAACCCTCGCCTTGACCGCCAGGTCCCGGCCCATCACGCGGATCCGCTCGGCGCCGTCGACGATCTGGCGCCCCACCGTGCCCGCCGCCTGGAAGCCCACGATCACCAGCCGGGTATCAGGTTTCTCCAGGTTGTAGCGGAAGTGGTGGATGATGCGCCCGCCATTGCACATCCCGGCCCCGGCGATGATGATCGCCCCGCCGTGAATGCGGTTGATGGCCATGGACTCCTCCACCGTGCGGGTCATGCGCAGGATCGGCAGGTACTGGCGGGTGTCGCCGCTGGCCGCCACGTTGAGCACCTTGAGGTCCTCGGGATCCAGCGCCTTGCGTGCCCGGTGATAGAGCTCGGTGACACGGATCGCCATGGGGCTGTCCAGGAACACCATCTGCTGGCGCAGCCGCCCCTCGTGGTAGAGCACGCTCAGGTGGTAGAGGATCTCCTGGGTACGCCCCACGGCGAAGGCGGGAATCAGTACGTTGCCGCCGTCGGCATGGGCCTCCTCCAGCACGCGGGCGAACTCCTCGAGGGTGTCCCCCAGGGGCCGATGATCGCGGTCGCCATAGGTGCTCTCCATCAGCACCAGGTCAGCGTCATAGAGCTTCTCGGGATCCTTCATCAGCACCGAGCTGGGATTGCCCAGGTCGCCCGAGAATACCAGGCGCTTCTCTTGCCCCCCGGAGGGCAGGGCCAGCTCGACAATGGCCGAACCGAGGATGTGGCCGGCGTCGCGGAATACCAGGCTGGCCCCGCCCGGCAACCGGGCCGGCTGGCCGTAGGGATGGGTCTCGCAGAGCGCCAGGGTCTGTTCCACGTCCTCCAGCTCGTAGAGCGGTTCGACCAGCGGCTTGCCGTTGCGCTTGCGCCACTTGTTCTCCCACTCGACGTCCTTGGCCATGATGAAGGCGGCGTCCTGCAGCATGATCTCCAGCAGGTCGCGGGTGCCCCGCGTGCAGTGGATCGGCCCGCGATACCCCTCCTTCACCAGCTTGGGCAGCAGCCCCGAGTGATCGAGATGGCCATGGGAGAGCACCACCGCCTCGAGCTCCCGGGGCAGCTTGCCGAAGGACTTGGCGTTGGCCTCGTCGGCATCGCTGCCGCCCTGGTGCAGGCCACACTCCAGCAGCAACTTGTGCGAGCGGCCGTTGCCGTCCAGTTCGATGAGATAGCGCGAGCCGGTAACCTCCTTGACCGCGCCCTGGAAGGTGAGAGTCGACATGGTCTCGCTCCTTATCGCCGAGGAACAGCGTATAGCCGAAGAACAGGGCGGAGACACGGCCCCGGCATGACCCCTTCGTCTCAGCATAACGGATTCCCGACCAGCCGGCGTCATTCACGCCGCTCCTCTTGACCCGGGTCATCCGGCACCGGGTGGCCCATCGACTCACCCGGCTTCGACACCGGAAGAAGAGTGAAGACCCCTGGCCACTGACCGATATTCACTGGCCATTCATGGCCTTTTTTCGCTATGATGAAGGGTAACGACCTCGCCAATACAATGGAAGAAGACAGATGGAATCCACGCCGATACTCGCGCTGGTCATGGGGGTTTCAGGATCAGGAAAGTCGCATATCGGCAAGTTGGTTGCCGAGGCCACCGGGGCCGACTTCATCGATGCCGATGACCACCACAGCCCCACCAGCATCGCCAAGATGTCACGTGGCGAACCCCTCAACGATGGCGACCGGGAAGGCTGGCTCGAGACCCTTGCCGGCTTCTATCGTGACCATGCCAGCCAGGGGCGCTCCTTGGTGATCGGCTGCTCGGCGCTCAAGCGCCGCTACCGCGACCAGCTATGCCAGAGCGCTCCCGACCTGAAGATCCTCTACCTGCATGGCAGCCGCGAGATTCTGCTGGAGCGTCTTCGCGGCCGCAAAGGGCATTTCTTCCAGGGCGAGCATATGCTGGATAGCCAACTTCGTGATCTTGAGCCGCCTGGCGACAGCGAAGCCATCCGCCTGGATGTCGCCCTATCACCCGAGACAATTGTGGAAGAATTCCTGTGTAAATCTCGAGGCTAGTGGTTACGAAGTGGTGAAATTACGCTGCATAGATAGAGCGAAAAGGGAGGCCATCGGCCTCCCTCTTTCTTGCTGCCTTTAAGGCCTTTTTACTTACCTTACAGCGGCCAGATGGCCAACTGCGGCCACAAGAGCAGCGCCGCCAGCATCAGCAGCTGGATCGCCATGAAGGGCAGCACCGAGACATAGATGTCCTTGAGGCTGATCTCCGGCGGCGCCACGCTCTTCAGGTAGAAGGCCGCGGGGCCGAACGGCGGCGACAGGAACGACACCTGCATGTTCACCGCGAACAGGATG
>NZ_JARANW010000021.1:0-65262 GCF_029889825.1 Halomonas sp. 11-S5 | reverse complement strand
CTGACCAGGAGGAGGAAGCCGAGGCCGAGAACTGATCGGACTGGCCATCCATCGGTAATGACCGGACACCTTAGATCGGTATAAGGCGGACAGTTCTAATCGGGGTTGACAGTGTGCTCATGATGGGCTTGTGCACTACCCGACCGCTGACGGCCATGACCCCTTTCAGACATGGCTTGATACTATCAAGGCCAAGACATTTCTGGCTGACCACAGAAGGAAGGCACGGAAATGAAACGCCACGACGCCGCCGTGGTCGAGATGCTGCGCGATGACCGCGACATGGCGCTCGACTACCTGCGCGCTGCCTTCGATGAGTTGGACGAGGAGGGTGGAGAGTCCGCATTCCTGATGGCCCTGCGCCATGTGGTGGAGGCCCAGGGCGGCATGGCGGCTGTGGCCGAGTGTGCCAAGGTGTCACGCGAGAGCCTCTACCGGGCGCTGTCACCCAAGGGCAATCCCACCCTTCGCACCATGACCCTCGTGATCAAAGCAACCGGCATCCACTTCCACGACCTGACGCACCAGGCTTCCTGATACAGAAAACGTCAGCCGCGTGGCGTTCACCTGGAGCACCACGCTACACTGCAATAAACCCACTGACATGAGGAGAGCCACCATGACCAAGCCGCTTTCCCCGATTGTTTCTGAGTTCGAGACTGAGGAACAAGCTGTCGCCTATGATGTGTGGCTGCGTGAGAAGGTCGCTGCCAGCCTGGCCAATCCTGGCCCTGGTGTGCCGCATGACGAAGTGATGGCCCGGATGGACGCGATCATTGAGGACGCCGAGCGCCGACACCGCGAGCGTGCCTGATGCTGCCTGTCGTATGGTTGGATGACGCGATCGCCGATCTGGCTGACATTGTGAGCTTCATTGCCGAGGAGAGTCCTGCCGCTGCCCGCCGTTTGAAAGCACGCCTTGAGTCTGCCCCCCTTCCCCTGTCTGAACACCCGTATCTGTACCCGTCTGGCCGCGTGTCAGGCACTCGGGATCTGGTGGCCCATCCTAACTACTTGATCGTGTACCGTGTGACCGAGGTACGAGTTGAAGTGGTGGCCGTAGTCCATACCCGCCAGCAATACCCGCCGATTCCCTGAAGACGCTGCCGCCAGGGCGTCGTGATAAAAGCGACCGGCATTCACTTCCACGATCTGACGCATCATGCTTCGTGAGGTGGTCGGTAAGCCTGGCAGCGTGTGACATCCCGTATCGCCCAAGCGCATTTCTAGTATTGGGACAGGAATTGGGGCTTTCCTAGGTTTTGTCCGAAAAATCTGCCCGCAACTAGGCTTCGTCCGAAAACTGGCTGCGCTCGTCCATACGGCGTTAAAAATCGGCTCGTGCGCGAGTCCGATCAAGGTACTCATTTACATTCCGTAAACTCCGTCTTTTCGCCGATTTTTCAGACAGAGCCTAAGCGGCAAGCCGTATAAGGTGCGCCGGGGCCATGGCTTAGGCGGCTATCCAGATTGTCGCTGGCTTCTCATACAGATTGACGCGCTACAGTGAGGACCAGGGATGTTGTTAAGGCCGTGAGGGTCAGCGCTGCGCCTTGTTCGCGATCACCTGGCAACCGATAGATCCCTGTGAAGGCAAGCTGGACGTGGCCGACACGAACATGGCGTCGAGAAGGTGGACGTCATGATTTCGATCTTTACCGTGTCCAGAAACTGGAGTTCATCGAGCCAGAAAATGGAGCAGTCGGGCGGATTTCGGAGGCTTCCCGGCTCCAGATAATGGACACCTTACTAAGTTACCAAGGGGTGGGAGAGGACAAAGCCTTTCCTGGCCCGGATCGATCCCTGAACCATAGAGCGCCACGAGGTGCGCGAGAACCGTGGTTTCGGCTGGCGGCTATACCCCCTCCACCTCGATCCCGTGCCGGGCGAGCCAGCTCTTGCGCTGCTCGTAGTCCGGCATGGCACGCTCCAGGCGGCGCCAGAACGCCGATGTGTGGTGGGGCTCATGCAGGTGCACCAGCTCGTGGACGACCACGTACTCGGCGATATGGCGCGGCAGCAGGATGGTTTTCCAGTGAAAATACACACGGTTGCCCTTGCCGCAGGAGCCCCAGCGGTAGCCGAGGTCCTGCACCGTCATCCCGGCGGGTTCAACGTCCATACGCCGGGCGTGCTCGCCCACCTTGGTGGTGAGCCAGTCGCTGGCGCGGGCGCTGTACCAGCCGACGAAGTGCTCGCGGGCATCGGGGAGCGCATCCTCGCGCAGCTGGAAGCGCCCGGCGACGAGCTTGAGCGGGGCGTCCTGGGCGTCATTGGCCACCCGCTTGAGACGGTAGCTGCGTCCCAGGTAGAGAAAGCCCTCGCCGTTGACGTACTCCTTGCGCGGCAGCCGGCGGCGATTCTCGGCCTTCTGCGCCAGCTTCTTGAAGATCCAGTAGCGCTTCTCGGTCACGAAGTCGCGCAACACCTGCTCCTCGGTGCCGGCGGGCATGGCGATGACCAGCTCGCCCTCGCGGTCCACCGTGATCTCCAGCGTCTTGCGCCGGCGACTCTCCCGCACCTCGAAGCTGAGGTCGTCCACGACAAGCTGGGTCATGCGGTCACCTGCTCATTCATGCGCTTACCAGTTTGGCGTGGTTACTGCGGGCCAGGTCGAAGAGCCGCTCGGCGGTGGCCTCGGCCTGATCCATGGGCACCAGGCCACCCATCATCAGCTGGCTGAACAGGTGCTGCTTGAGGCGCTCCTGGTCCGGGATGTGCGAGGGCTTCCAGAAGTCGGGGATGGCGATCTCCTGCTGGATCGTGGCCACCAGCTCCTCGGTGGCGTCGAGCAACGTCTGGGCGGTGGCCGAGTCGATGGCTTCTGGCTCCAGGCTGGTGCTGGCCGACAGCTCACGCCAGAAGGGCTCGGCGTGGGCGGGCATCTGGGGAATGCCCTCACCCGGACCAGTTGCGCCGTCACGCAGCTGCTGGGTCAGCCCGCGCAGGGCCTCCACCTGCTCGTCCCACTGACCATCCAGCTGCTGCAGCAGGTCGGCGAGTCGCTCGCTCAGCCGGCCGTACTTCACCGGGTCCTCATCCAGGTGCTTGCGCACGTGGGAGCGGATGGCGTGTTCCATCTCGGAGGCCTTGGCGCGATCACCGACCTGGCGGCCGATATGCGCGTCGAACTCGGCGTCGGTGAGCTGCACCGGCGGGATGCGTGGATCTATCCCTAACGAGATCACGTAGTCATCGATCAGCTTGCGGACCTTGTTGCCGATGTCCTTGCCCAGCTCCGGGGTGTCCTTGTAGCGGTTGCGGGCCAGGGCGTGGAGATAGGCGAGCCGCTTGGCGTCGTTGACGAATTCCAGCCCTTCGGGTCGTGGCAGAACGTCATCCAGGGTGCGGTTGAACTCCTTGAGCTTGACCACGAACTCGGCGCGCACCCGTTCGTCCCCCAGGGCCTGCACCGCCTCCTCGGTGTCGGCCAGGCTGTCCACCCCCTGGCTCCGCAGCACGTCGATCACCCGCAGGTGGCGGTCACGCAACAGCGGGATCTCATCCTTGAGGCTCTGCAGGGCACCGTCGATGTCCTCCTCGCTGTAGGCGGCCAGGGCCTCCTTGAGGTGGTTGGCCACGCCGAAGTAGTCCACCACGATGCCGTGGGTCTTGCCGTGCCCGGTGCGGTTCACCCGGGCGATGGCCTGCAGCAGCTCCGCCTCGCGGATCGAGCGATCCAGATACATCACCCCCTCGATGGGCGCATCGAAGCCGGTGAGCAGCATCGACTTGACGATCAGGAAGGCCAGCGAGTCGGTCTTTGCGGGGTCATCGTGCAACAGCGGCTTCTTGAAGCGCTTGATATGGTTTTCCACCGCGGCGCGCTCGCTCCACTTGGCCCAGGCCGCGTCGTCGTTGTTACCGCTGCTGAATACCACGGCGAATTCCAGCTGGCGCAGGATCTCACGGTAGCGCCAGGCCTGGATCGCGGCCTTGATCCGCGGCGGGCGGGTCAACAGCTGCGTATCGTCCAGCGCCTTGTCCTCGGGGCCGAGTCCTATGGCCTCTTCCAGCAAGGCGGTCTTGGCCTCCTGCAGGGCCTCGAGGTAGCGCATGGCCGCTCGGCGACTGTAGGCCACCAGCTGGGCCTTATAGCCGTTGGGCAGGATGTGGGTCACGTAGTGACGCAGGATGTCCTGGGCCTTCTCCTGGATCAGCCGTGGCGCCTCGAAGATCTGCCCCTTGGTGGCGTACTTCTTCTTGATCGCCTCCAGCTCCTCCTTGGTGTGCTCGCGGAACAGGTCTTCGAACAGGCCGTCCAGGCTGGCGCCTTCCTTGATCGCCCCCTTGGCCGTGCGGCCCTCGTAGAGGATCGGCACCGTGGCGCCGTCCTGTTCCGCCTCCTTGATGGTATAGCGGTCGATGTACTCGCCGAAGATGTCGTGGGTGCGCTTCTTGTCGCCCATGATGATCGGCGTGCCGGTGAAGCCGATGCGCGCGGCATTGGGCAGGGCACGCATCATGTTGGCGTGCAGGTCACCGGCCTGGGTGCGGTGGGCCTCGTCCACCAGGATCAGGATGTCCTCGCTGGTGTTGAGCACCTCGAAAGGCGCGCTCAGGGTGGGCTTGCGGGGCGCGGTTCCGGTGCGGCCCGGTTCGGCCGCATCCCGGCGGCCGGTGTCCAGCCCGCCGCTGGGGGTTTCTTCGCCTGCCTCGTCTTGGTCACCCTCGTCTTGGTCACCCTCTGCATCCGGGTCGCGGTATTTCTGCACCGTGCCGAATACCAGCCCGGGGCCGTCGCGTGCCAGCAGCTTCTTGAGGGCGGCGGTGTTGGCCGCCTTCTCGACGCTCTCGCCGGTCAGCTCGGCCGTGGCGGAGAGCTGGGTCTGCAGGTCCTTGCGGTCGGTGATCACCACCACCTTGAAGCGCCGCAGGCTCGGGTCGCTGCGCAACTTGCGGACCAGGAACACCATGGAGAGGCTCTTGCCGCTGCCCTGGGTGTGCCAGATGATGCCGCCGCGGCGGTCGGCCTCGCCATCCTCGCGGCGGGTCTTGCCGCTCTTGAGCCGTTCGATGGCCCGGGTCACGCCGCGGAACTGCGGATAGCGGCACACCAGCTTGATCTCCTGGCCGCCCAGGTTCATGAACAGGGTGTAGTGGCGCACGATGTCGAGCAGGTTGCCCCGGGTGAGCATGCCGGCCACCAGGCGCTGCTGGGCCGAGAGATCCGCCACGTCCAGGTCGATGGCCACCTCCGCCTCGCGCAGCGGCGCCACCGTCTTCCAGCTCAGGTAGTGGGCGAAGCCGGCACCGATGGTGCCGACGCGCGCCTCATCGAAGTTGCTGGCCACCAGGAACTGGCTGGTGGCGAACAGTGCCGGCACCCCTTCGTGTTCCGCCACCTCGAAGTCCAGATGGCGCTGGTCGTGGTAGCGACGCAGCTGGTCCACCGCCTGGGTGAGGCCCTCCGGCACGGTGCGGCTCTTGCACTCCACCACCACCAGCGGGATGCCGTTGACGAAGAGCACCAGGTCGGGGATCACGTGGCCCTTGCTGGTGTCGTGGCCGGGCGGGCATTTCACCTTGAACTGGTTGACCACGGTGAAGACGTTGTTGGCCGGCGTTTCCCAATCGATATAGCGCAGTATCTGGCCGCGGCCGCCGTCCCAGCCCTCCAGGCCCTCCACGGCCAGGCCACCCAGCAGCAGCTCCGTGGCCAGCTTGTTGGCCTCCAGCACCTTGCTGGCCGGGAGTCGAGTGATGGCCGACACCGCCTGATCGAGGCGGCGGTCATCCAGCCACGGCGTGTCGTCGCGGCGATTGATGGCATGGAGACGCTCGCGCAACAACGGCTCCATCACCACCTGGGCGAAGCTCTCGCGGTGGGTCACGGCGGGGTTGTCCAGCGAGCCGGCCAGGTACTCCCAGCCCTGACCCACCAGCTGGTCGATGAAGGGCTTCTCGACGTCCGTGTACTCAGGACTTGCCATGCCGTGGCTCCAAAGTGCGTTGAGTGCCTTCGATGGTAGCGAAACCAGCGTCAGGCGGGAAATTTGCCGGGCCTGACCGGCGCTTTCTCGGACAGGTGTCGCAACTGGACGAGTAGCCTGACACCAACTGGCCGATAGAAAATGCAGCAATTGGACGATAGATCATCCATCAATTGGACGCTAACCTAGCCAACAACTGGACGCTACCAGAGGCGCGACATGACATTCCCCTATCTTCCACGGCTGATTCGCGATCGAGTGCTTGAGTCACTTGCCGATACGCCGGTGGTCTGCCTTCTGGGGCCACGGCAGGTGGGCAAGACGACTCTCGCCCAACGCATCGACCCCGAGCGTGCCTACCTGAACCTGGATGATGCGACGCTGCTGGAAGCGGCTCGGCAGGATCCGCTCGGCTTCGTCGAGGGATTGCCTGAACGTGTCACTCTGGACGAGGTGCAGCGTGCGCCGGCGCTGTTGCTGGCGATCAAGTCGGTGGTGGATCGGGATCGCCAGCCAGGCCGATTCCTGCTGACAGGCTCTGCCAACCTGCTGTTGCTCCCCAAGGCACAGGATTCTCTGGCTGGCCGCATGGAAGTCATCTACCTGCATCCGCTGACCGAACAGGAGAAGCGCGTGAGTGCTACGACCCTGCTCAGTACGCTGCTGGAGGGGCGGCTAACGCCCAGGATGGTGGCGGACACCACGCCCCTCGCCCCCACGGCAGAAGTGCTCTGCCAAGGCGGCTACCCCGAACCCAACCGCCGTGCGCCCCATCGGGCACGCCAGTGGTATCGCCAGTATCTCCAAGCCATCGTGCAGCGCGACGTGCGGGATATCGCCGCCATTCAGGACGAAGACGGGATGCTGCGGCTGATGGAGTTGTTGGCCTACCGCACGGCCAGCCTGCTCAACGTCAGCAATCTGAGCAAGGAACTGGGGATGGAGCGCGCCACCATCGCCAAGTACCTCGGCATCCTGGAGCGCCTCTTCCTGATTCAGCAGCTCCCTGCCTGGCATCGCAATCACGCCAAACGGCTGATCAAGAGCCCCAAGCTGCATATTGTCGATACCGGCCTTGCCGCGGCACTGGGGCGCCTGGGGCCGGAGCAGTGGCTCACCGAGGCAGAACGCTTCGGTTCCCTGTTGGAAAGCCATGTGGTCGAGCAGTTGATCGCTCAGGCCTCCTGGATAGAACCGGAGTTACGCTTTTCCCACTACCGGGACAAGGACCAGGTGGAGGTCGACCTCGTCATCGAGCGGGGTCGGGAGCTCTGGGGGGTTGAGGTAAAGCGCGCCGCCAGCGTCCAGGCCAAAGACGCCGCCGGGTTGGCCCGGCTTGCCGACCAGGCCGGCAAGGGGTTTCGCGGGGGCATGCTGCTCTACACCGGCCGCCACTGCCTCAAGCTGCAGGTGCCGGGCTGCTTCGCCGTTCCCATCGGCATGCTGTGGGGCGAGGAGCCCGGGAAGGCAATCTCCAGCGAGGAAGCATTGCAAGCCTTGGCCGACCAGGCCCAGGACCTGGATATGGGTTACTGATGCGCTTACCTTTCGGCGATATGTACGGAGGGCAGCATGGCCGAGTGGGGGCTCATAGCTCACTCCGACGGCTGACTGGCTGGCCATGTAGGTAGCGCAAGTAGCTTGTAGCGGGGCCTGCCACGACCAGCCTGGGTTACCAGAATCTTCGCCTGGACCACCTGTCCACGATGGTCATTGATTGAGTCGGGAGCCTCAACGCCTGGCCCTATCTTGGCCGTCAGCCACTCCTTGCTTTGTTCAATCTGAAATTCACAGCTTCCCCTGTGCGGAAGAGCGCCACCAAATACCACCGAGAGCACCTGTTCACTCTCGGATAGATACTCCGTGCTAAGCCTTTCGAGGCTGCGTTTTACCTGGCCAGCATCCTTAAAATGAAATGACTTATCGGCATGTTTTAAGGTGCAGAACGCTTCATTTTCATTGAGGACGACCACGAAATCACGGATTTTGTTCAAGGCCCGCTGATCCATATCGGCGGCGGCTTCTGCCAGCTGCTCATCGTCGATGCCGATACTGCCGTCCAGTAGGTTTCGGGTCGCTTCCAGGGCCCGGGAAACCGTACTGTCCTCATCTATCTCTAGCTGCGACGAAGATTCCTGAAGCTGGAAACCAAAGGAGCCTCGTGCCGTGCCGGTGATCATCATCTGGTACTGCTGACGATTTGGAACTGGTCCTGTGGGTGCCAAAGTGGCATGTAGGGAGGCGCCGACTGCAGTGATCGCGTCGGAAAAAGCGGAGAGCGCCTTGGTAGCAAAATCGGCAATAACGCCTTCCGATCCTGCTACCGGACGCCCGCTGAAAGTCAGCACTGCACGAGCAAGTTCTCGCTGTTGAGGAACTACCTCTTCAAGTTTTTCTTTCACAACATTCAAGCGAGTTTCTACGCTGGCCCGATCCAGGACATCTTCGGGTGGAATTTTATCCAACATTTTTTGGAGGCTGCTGACCTCAGCCTTGAGGGCCAGCATCTCTTTCTGGTTCATTGAGAGCCCTCCTGGTCTTTAAGCCTTTCAAGGTGCTCTCTGGCGGCTTGATCTGGCAATAATGAAACCTGAAGAAAACCTTTCCATGCGTCGTCTCGGCGATGTGACCACATGCTGTACTAATAGGATGAGCGCTCGACCAATCTTTCAGGAGATATGACGTTCATGGCCACAAAATAAGCATCAACATGGTAGTGTTTCTTTATCGTCAAGTGTGCATCGGGAAGGATCCCGATAGCCTCATTGAAATTGCCCAGTACTTCCTGTTGGTCTATTTCGCCAGGAAAAGCAATAAAGCTGACAACGTCGATGTCATTCGGGGCCCGATTTTCAAGCGCTTCAACGTACTCCATATAGCTTCCATCCAGCCACTGAAACCCTTCGGTCAACCCTACAGCATGCAGGCCCTGGCGGTAGCGCAGAAACCCATCGAGTATTCCGATACGCTCCTGTGAAGTGCCGAAGCGCTGGACGAGATCGACCAGCGACACCTCGTAGGGAGAGCGAGCCGGCGATGTCGGGTTGTTGGCATCCACCGGCGGCAATACACCTTCTGCTGTCCAGTCAGGAATCGACACGTTGATCATGGGGCTTCCCTGCGTTCACTCATTTGACGTATCACTCTTAGCTTAGTTGCCCGGTCGACAGCCCGCCATGCGCCACCTGAGCACCGGGATCTTGTTGGCGGTGATGTCCTTGAGTCCGACCTTCCGTAAAGAGGGGGCAGCGAGCGCCAGAACGTTGCAAGAGAGCTGTCGAAGGTGATCATGGCGGTTCCCTGTGCGATGTGTGGTCCTGTTGTTGTGATGTTGTTGTAAGAGCCCCGGTCTATGCCGGGGTGGTGGCCTGGGCCTGGTCGAGAAGCGGCGTAACGCGGACGCGGCCGGTCAGGAGGTCGTCCATCAGGCCCGATTTTTGGATGAGCATCTTATCCAGGAAGTCCTTCTCAGACTCAATTTTTGAGGCCATTGCTTGTAGCTCTTTGACTATGAGCATTTGCTCGGCACTTGAGGGGAGTGGAACCTGAAAAGCTTTCAATTGAGTTGAGTTTATTGAAGCCAAGTTGGTACTTTGCTTCGATGACCGGATGAAGTAGTGCTTGCCAGCAACTGATGATGAGAAAGCGGTGAGAAAGTGTGGGCTCAGCATGCCCGGGTTTGTGCGAACACGGAACACATGGTTCTGGTGAAGGCAAAGCTCTATTTGACCTTGCCACAAAGCCCCTCGGCCTAACTTGTCGAAGTCTCCTCCTTCATTCATGAGCACATCGCCGGGAAGTAGCCGATACTTGTCAATATCGGCAGGGCCCACTTTAATTCGCTTTATGTCTGTGAGGTCGAGGTAGCCATCCTGAACATTTGCCACCCGCAGGTAAGGCACCAGTGGCCAATCACTACTTCCTGACTTGCCTCCGAGAGTAACCCCGCTAACAATTTCCGAAAGATTACCTAGAGAGCCGACACTCCACTCCCTCGGAATCAACCCCAGCGGCGACTCCTTATAGAGCTCTGGCGCTTGCTCGGGGCTGGGGCGCAGCCGGCCGCTCTCATCGATGCCGCGGGTCAGCAGGTCGTGGAGCAGGCCCTCCTTGACCTTCTCCAGTTTGGCGATCAGAGCATCGGTCTTCTGGATCTGGGTGTCGAGAGTGTCGAGGATGTGGGCGACAAGCTGCTGCTCAGCTCTGTCGGGAGCAAAGACTCGATGCTTCCGAAAAAAGTCCGTGGGCACTCGCTTCTGACCGGCTGACCCGATCATTGAGGCTTCCGCTTTCAGCCTAAGGTTCGGGCTTTGGGAAAGATGAAAGATATAGCGAGGGGAGTTATCAGCTTTGGCCCGCAGAACATGAAACTCCGTGCTTCCGTACCCGACCCCGTTTTCAAGACCAACGGCATGGGCGCCCTTTCCATTCTCCATGCAGGGGGTGATCTTCGCGAAAAGAACATCACCTTCCTGGAAAGGGGTGAAGCCAGACTTTACCTCTCGTAATGGTCTTGTCTGGCGAGCCAACCACTGACCACTTTCACTCACATCCCCCATCGGGATGAACGAGATGGGTGCCTCAGGGCGATCTGGAGTTGGCGCTCTGAGAGGTGGATTGATTTCAGCCAATTCGGCTATAGGTTCAAACATACCCCAGCCCCTCCAGATACTGCTGCAGTTCCTTGGCTGCGGCGTCGCGCTCGGCCTCGATGTCGGCCAGCGTTACCCGGTACTTGTCCCACCAGGTCTCGAAGGCGGCGATCACCTGCTGGCGCTGCTGGCGGATATAGCGCTCGAGGATGTCCTTCAGGTCGTTGTGCAGGATGGTGCCCACCAGGTCGGCGGCGGCGGGTTCGTCGAGGGCATCCACGGCGGCGTTGAGGTGGGTCTCGAAGCTGGCCACCTTGGCCTTGTGGGCTTTTCGCACCTGCGTGCGCTCGCTCTTCCAGGCCTTGATCTGCTCCGGCGTCGGGGCGTCGTCATCCTCGCCGTCGCTGGATTCCGTTTCGTCGCCGTCGTTGCCCTCGGGCTTGGCCTCGGCGGCCTTGATGCGGGCGTCCAGCTCGGCCTTGCGGGCGGCGAGTTCCTCCAGCTCGGCGACGTACTCCTCGAGCAGGAAGTGGACCAGGCGGTGGTCGAGGGGGTTGGCCTTGCTCTGCTCGTCTTCCAAGAGGCTCACGATGCTGGTGCGCCAGGCGTCCACCACGCCCAGGCAGCCGCGGGCCTGCAGGGTGCGGAACTCGTTCTTGTTGTCGAACCAGAAGCCCGCGATGATGCCGCGCACCGCGAAGCGGTCGAGCATGGCGGTGGGCTCCAGCGCCGCGGTGAAGCTGCCCAGCAGCTCGTCGCGCAGCCGGGTGAGGCGACCGCCGTTGCCGGAGAGAGTGGTGATGCTGGCGCCATGTTCGGCCCACCAGGCCTCGAAGGCGGCCATCACGCTGGCTTCCTTGTGCTGCAGGCCGGTGTCGGCCTCGATGGCGGGCTTGAGCTCGCGCTTCTCGCTCAGGGGTTCGGCGAAGGCCACGTAGTCGGGGTCGGGCTTTTCAGAAGAGCCGCGGGGCGTGAAGAGCCCCATGGGGTCGAGGCCCTGGGCGTCGAAGAGCGGGCGCCTGGCGTCGATCTCGGCCACCGGCACGCCGCCCTTGAGGTGGGCGCGCACGTCCTGGGGCTCCGGCGGCGGGGTGTTGTCGGCGTAGCGGCGGATGTTGAGGTTGTAGTCGTTGTCGCGCAGCTCCGCGAGCGGCACCACCCGGGCGAAGCCGGGCACGTCCTCGAAGACCTCATAGGTGCTGGCGATCTTCTCGATGTGCTCCGGCAGCAGGTGGTTCTGGGCACGGCCCTCGTAGTATTCGCGATCGGCGTTGATGAACAGCACACGGCCCTGGCGCTCCTCGGGCTTGGCCCCCTTGGCGCGCAGCACCAGGATGCTCGCCGGGATGCCGGTGCCGTAGAAGAGGTTGGGGGCCAGGCCGATCACCGCCTCCACCAGGTCGTCCTCGAGCAGGCCGGCGCGGATGCGCTTCTCGTCGCCGCCGCGGAACAGCACGCCATGGGGCATGACGGTGGCCAGGCGGCCGTCGGACTTGAGACAGGCGACCATGTGCTGCAGGAACATCAGGTCGGCCTTCTTGGCGCCCTCCGGCACGCTGCCGTAGTGGAAGCGCTCGGGGAAGTTCTGGCTGGGGGTGTAGCCGATGGAGAACGGCGGGTTGGTGAGGATGCGGTCGAAGCGCGTAAGCTCGCCGCCCTCGACGTGCTGCGGGTCGGTGAGGGTGTCGTCGTTGCGCAGGTCGGCGGAGCCAATGCTGTGCAGCAGCATGTTCATCTTGGCGATGGCCCACACCGAGCCGGAGGCCTCCTGGCCGAAGAGGTTGAGCCGGCGCGGGTCGCCGCCCTGCTCCTCCAGGTACTCCTTGGCGTGGATCAGCATACCGCCGGAGCCCATGCAGGGATCGTAGACGCTGTGGCCCTCCTGGGGGTCCATCAGCCGCACCATCATGCGGACCACCGGGCGCGGGGTGTAGAACTCGCCGCCCTTCTTGCCGGCGGAGTCGGCGAAGTCGCGGATCAGGTACTCGTAGGCGGCGCCGAGCAGGTCGGGGAACTCGAAGTCCTCGTTGCGCAGGCGGTACTCGCTGAAGTGGATGATCAGGTCGCGCAGCTTCTTGTCCGGCAGGGTGGTGGAGCCCACCTTGCGGGTGAAGTCGATGTGCTCCAGCACCCCGGCGAGGCTGGGGTTGTGCTTCTCCAGGCCGGCCAGTGCCTTGTTCAGGGCGTTGCCGACGCCCTGGTGGGCCTCCTTGAGCAGCCAGGGCCAACGCGCCTGCTCAGGCACGTAGAAGGTGGCCTTGTACCAGCTCGGCATCTCGATCACCTGGGCGATGTCGATCTCGCCCTTGCCCGCCTGCCTCAGCTGCTCGCGGACCTCCTCCTGGCGCTGCTCGAAGACGTCCGAGCAGCGCTTCAGGAAGAGCATGCCGAAGATGTACTCCTTGAACTCCGAGGCGTCCATGCGCCCACGCAGGATGTCGGCGGCCTTGAAGAGGTGCCGTTCCAGCTGGTTGAGGGTGAGGATCATGTACCGCGGTTCCCTGTGTTCGCTGAGCCGGCCGCCTCGTGCGGCCGTGGTGACTGGCGCCTATCTCACCAAACTTGGGGCGGTAAGGCCATGAAGAAGATCAGTCCTTTTGCTGGCGACGGACTTGGCAGCGCTCTGGCAACTGCTGAGTGGACAAAGTGGAGCGGGAGACGCCCAATGACTGGCGCTGTGGCTGCCTGACAGGCGATCATTCCCGAGCTCTCGGAACTGTCCTGCGAAGATCCGCGTCGCTTGTGCGCGGTTCTTGGGCGATCCAGGAGGGCAGCAGATTCAAAATTCGCCGGGTGCAAGCCCTTGTCGGTTCGAGTCCGACCGCCGGTACTAGGCTGAATCCAGATCTGAAACAGCTGCCTCCGGGCGGCTGTTTGCGTTTCTGCCCCTCCAGCATGCCTCATCGGCAGTCCCCCCTGGCCACCTTATTCCTTATTCCGCGATGCCCTTGGCGACATAGCTGGCGCGCGCCGACAGGGCGAGGCCGTGTTTGAGGCATCTCTCAGGGCCTGGCATGGCGGTTCCTGGGGTAGGGAGACCTGTCGCCGTTCAGGCCAGACCGACGATTACCAGCGCCAGGGTGCCGCCGGTCAGCGCGTAGCCCAGCAGGGCCATCAGGCCGTCGTTGGCCAGCAGCGCCAGGCCGAAGAGCGTCAGGGCCAGGCCCGCTCCGTTGGCGGTGAAGGGCACCACCTCCATGGGCGGCATGGCCAGAGCGATCAGCAGGCAGGTCAGGGCGACGGGGAGATGGGCCGGTGGCCGTGTGAGCTGAACGAGGCGCCTCTTGAGCAGGCGGTCGACCCAGCAGGCAGGACGCTCCATCCAGCGTGTGGCTTTTGTGAAACGTTCCCGCGAGACCCGGCGCTCCAGCAGCCAGGCCGGCAGCCAGATGTAGTTCCGGCCAGCCAGCAGTTGGACGCAGGAGAGCACCACCAGGAGGGCCATCAGCGTCGGCACGCCGGGAATGTCGCCAATCAGCGGCGCCAGGGTGACCAGTCCGGCGATCAGCAGGAAGGGAGCGAAGGAGCGGCGCCCCAGACTGTCGAGAATGGCACCGAGGCTGACACTCTCCCTGTGTTGTCCGGCCTGCTGAATCTTGTCCAGCAGGCTGGACAAGGGCGCCTGCTCCGGGGTGTCGCTGGCCTCACCGGCCATGTCGCCTCCGGGTCCAGAGGAGCAGGGTGTCGAGCAGCAGCAATGCCGGCCCCACGAAGCCTACCGGGCTCGAGGCCCACCAGCCGAGGATGGGTAGCAGGGCGCCGAGGATCAGCAGGGCGATGGCGAGGGTCCGGACCGTCATGGGCAGCGTCTCTGTCGAGGTGTGCCGACAGTGTAGCGTCGCGGCCGAGGGCTCTGCAGCCCCGCGGGACTGTCGCCTTGCCCAGGGATGGCGTAAGGTAGTGGCAACACAGTCCTTCGCCTGTTCTCGGGTGGCGGACTGTTTTCGTTGGCTACCCCGGAAAGCGTGCAATCAGCGTTGACGGTGCCCAGGAGGTCCCTGCATGCCCCTCTCGCTCTGGCTCTCACTGGCCGCGGTCTGTGCCATGGGGGCCATGTCGCCGGGTCCCAGCCTGGCCCTGGTGCTGCGTCATACCCTGGGCGGCGGCCGCCTGCCGGGCATCGCGGCGGCCCTCGCCCATGCCCTGGGCGTGGGCTTCTATGCGCTGCTCACGGTGTGGGGCCTGGGGGCGCTGATCGTGCGCTTCCCGCTGCTGTTCCAGGTGATCACCTGGGGCGGGGCGGCCTACCTGGCGTGGCTGGGGATCAAGGCCCTGCGCGCCGGGCGGGCTGGCGCCCTGGATGCCGCGGCCATGGCCACCAGCCGTCGCCAGGCGGCGCGTGAGGGCGTGCTGGTGGCGCTGGGCAACCCCAAACTGATCCTCTTCTTCATCGCCCTGCTCAGCCAATTCGTGACCCCCGAGATGAGCCTCGCGGCCAAGGCGCTGGTGGTGCTCACGGCGATGGTCATCGACGGTGGCTGGTACGTGCTGGTGGCAGTGGGCCTGTCCCACTCGCGGGTGCTGCCCTGGTTGCAGGCCCGGGCCCACTGGCTCAATCGCATCACCGGCGTGTTACTGCTCGCCCTGGCGCTGCGGGTGGTGGCCGGGCCCATCGCCTGAGCGATAGCGTTGATGTGCGTCATGCTCCTGTCCCGGTGACCCAGGCGCTTTGCTGATACGCTGAAGCTTAGTGCCCTGGTGGGAACCCCCTAGATGAATGATCTGACGATGCAGGCCCAGCGGTTGGCGGTGGTGCTCGAGGAGGATCCCGATGCCGCCGCCACCCTGTCGCTGCAGCTGCGCACCCTGGGCATGGAGACCCGCTACTGCCGGCACGGTCAGCACCTGATCGGCGAGGTCATGGCGCGGCGCCCCCAGTTGGTGATCATGGCCCTGGAGTTCGGCCAGCAGGATGGCATCTCCATGCTGCGCCGGCTCGCCGAGTGCGGCTATCGCGGCCGGGTGCTGCTGCTCAGCGGGGTCGAGCGCAAGATCGTGCGCATCGCCGAACGGCTCGGCCAGGCGCTGGGGCTTCAGATGCTGGCCTCGCTGGACAAGCCGATGCGGCTCATCGAGTTGCGCGAATGTCTCGAGGCCCTGGCCACTGGCCATCCGCCGGATGCCGCGCATCCCGTCACGCCCCCCTGTCGCATCGAGGAGCTGGATCGGGCCTTCGCTCGTCAGGAGATCACCCTTCACTATCAGCCCCAGTTCGAGCTCGCCAGCGGCCGCCTCAGCGGTGTCGAGGCGCTGGTCCGCTGGGCCCACCCCGAAGCGGGCTTGCTGGTGCCCGGTCGCTTCCTGCCACTGCTGACGCCCGACCAGAATCGTCACCTGACGCGCCGCGTGCTGCAGCTGGCGCTGGGAGATGCTGCCCGCTGGCGCGATGCCGGCCTCTCGCTGTCGCTGTCGGTCAACGTCACCGCCGATGACCTGATGTGCCCAGAGCTGCTCTCCCTGGCCAACGAGGCTCGGTGTTCGGCGGGCGATGCCCCCGTGGTGCTGGAGATCACCGAGACCGCCGCCATGGAGGACGAGCTCCTCGGCAGCGAGGTCGCGGCTCGGCTGCATCTCGGTGGCCTGGAGGTCTCGGTGGATGACTTCGGGGTGGGTTTCTCGTCGCTGGCCCGGCTGCAGCTGCTGCCGATCAGCGAGCTCAAGGTCGATCGCAGCTTCGTCAGCCGCCTGCTCGAGGATGCCCAGGATGCCGCCATCGTCGAGGCGGTGGCCCTGTTGGGGCGCCGGCTGGGCATCCGGGTGGTGGCCGAGGGGGTCGAGGACCTGGCCTGCCTGGCCCACCTGGAGCGCTACGGCTGCACCCATGTGCAGGGCTTCGGCCTGGCGCGGCCCATGCCCGCCGCGGACATCCTGGCGTTAGCCGGCGCTCAGTCGCCGATGCGTGCCAGCAGGGCCGCCAGCGGCGCATCCCCGGGCAGCACTCCGTAGGCCGGTCCGGCCTCGTCACCCAGCCGCGATCGGCAGAAGGTCTCGGCCACCTCCGAAGGGGCATGGCGCAGCAGCAGGGCGGCCTGCAGGCACTGGGCCAGCCGCTGGGCGAGCCAGCGGGCACGTGGCTCCAGCGAGGCGGGTGGGGCGGCCAGCTCGGCGTCCAGCAGGGCAAGGGCGCGGTCGAGTTCGGCCTGCTGGCCGCGGACCGCGGCGAATTCGGCCTGCAGCGCCGCCAGCGCTTCCGGATGGCGGCCCAGCACCCGCAGCAGGTCCAGGCAGATCACGTTGCCCGACCCCTCCCAGATCGAGTTGACCGGCGCCTCGCGGTAGAGCCGGGCCAGCGGCGCCTCCTCCACATAGCCGATCCCGCCCAGGCACTCCATGGCCTCGGCCATGAAGCCCGGCGTGCGCTTGTTGTGCCAGTACTTGGCCAGGGTCGGCAGCAGCCGTGACAGAGCGGTCTCGGTCTCGTCGCCACGGGCAGCGCCATCGAAGGCCCGGGCGGTGCGCATCACCAGCGCCAGGCCGGCCTCCACCTCCAGGGCCATGTCGGCCAGCAGCACCCGCATCAGCGGCTGCTCGGCCAGCGCCCGTCCGAAGGCGTGGCGCTCCCGGACATGCCGCCAGGCCTCCACCAGGGCCTGGCGCATCATGCCCACCGGGGCGGTGGCGGCATCCAGCCGGGTCTGCTGGACCATCTCGAGGATGGTGGCGATGCCGCGGCCGGGCTCGCCCACCGGCTCGGCCCGGGCGCCGCGGTACTCGATCTCCGCCGAGGCATTGGCGCGGTTGCCGCACTTCTCCTTGAGGCGCTGAAGTTCGATGGCGTTGCGCTCGCCCTCCGCGGTGACGCGCGGCACCAGGAAGCAGGAGAGGCCCTCGTCGCTGCGGGCCAGGGTCAGGAAGGCGTCGGACATGGGGGCGCTGCAGAACCACTTGTGGCCGGTCAGCCGCCAGCCGTCCGCCGAGCCCTCGGCGCGGGTGGTGGCGAGGGGTTCGGCTCGCGTGGAATTGGCGCGCACGTCGCTGCCACCCTGCTTCTCGGTCATCGCCATGCCGAAGGTCAGCCCGGTCTTCTCGCCCGCGGGCAGCAGGCGCGGGTCGTAGTCCCAGGCCAGCAGCCCCGGGGCCCAGTGCGCCTCGACGGCCGGCGTCTGGCGCAGCACCGGCAGCGCGGCATGGGTCATGGTGACCGGGCAGCAGAAGCCGGGCTCCGCCTGGGTCAGCAGGTAGAGGGCGGCGACATGCGCCTGATGGCCGCCGCGTCCCTCTTCCTGCCAGGCCACCGCATGCCAGCCATGGTCGATGGCCAGGTGCATCAGCTCGTGGTAGGCGGGATGGTAGGCCACCTCGTCCAGCCGCCGGCCGTGACGGTCGAACAGGCGCAGTTCGGGCGGGTGGCGGTTGGCCGCCTCCCCGAGTTCCTGGACCCGGGCGCTGCCGGCCTCGCGCCCCAGCGGGGCGAGGCGCCTGGCGACCCACTCCGGGGCCTCCCGGGCCAGTGCCTCCTGCAGCGGGGTATCCCCGGCGAGCAGGTCGCGGTCCGTCGGTGGCGAGGGCTGGTTGGTCACCTCGTGGGTGGCCAGCCGGGTGCGGGGGGCGGGGTCGGGCATGGTCGGGCTCCGAGATAGAGGCCTGACCTGAGCATGGTCCCCGCCCGGCGAGCGGTCAACGCGCGGCGTGACGCTGCCGGCGTGACTGGGTAGGCTGAAGGCATTTCCCCGGGAGTCCCCCATGACCATCGATGCATCCCTGCCCGAGCCGCATATCGCCGATGAGCAGATCCAGCTGGTGGATGCGCGCAACCGCCCCTGCGGCAGCGCCCCCCGGGCCGCCATGCGCCGCTTCCGGTTCTGGCACCGGGCCACCTATGTGGTGGTGCGCAATCGCCGCGGCGAGCTCTGCGTGCAGCGTCGCACCCTGACCAAAGAGGTCTTCCCGGGCGGGCTGGACCTCGCCGCCGGCGGCGTGGTGGGAGCCGGCGAGGCGGTGCACGTGGCGGCCCGCCGCGAGCTGGCAGAAGAGCTCGGCATCCGGGGTGTGCCGCTGCGACATCTGGGCGAGTTCGTCCATGACGCGGGCGGCAACCATATCTTCGGCAGCCTCTTCCTGGTCGACCACGATGGCCCGCTGACGCTGCAGGCCGAGGAGGTGGCCGAGGCCTTCTGGCTGCCACCCGCCGAGGCCCTGGCCCTGGAGGGCGTCACCCCGGATACCCGCCAGGCGGTGCAGGCCCTGCTGGCCGGCGGCGAGCTGGAGGCGGGGCGATGAACCGGCCGGAGCGACTTCCCGACCTGGAGGCGGTGCTTGCCGCCCTGGAAGGGGTGGTGCTCGGCAAGTCGCGGGAGGTGCGCCTGGCGCTCTGCTGCCTGCTGGCCCGCGGCCACCTGCTGATCGAAGACCTGCCGGGGCTCGGCAAGACCACCCTGGCCCAGGCGCTGGCGCGGGTCGTGGGCCTGGACATGCAGCGCCTGCAGTTCACCAGCGACCTGCTGCCCGCCGACGTGCTGGGGGTCTCGGTCTTCGACCCGCGGGAGGCGCGCTTCCTCTTCCATCCCGGGCCGGTCTTCCACGGCCTGGTGCTGGCCGACGAGATCAACCGGGCCACCCCCAAGACCCAGAGCGCGCTGCTCGAGGCGATGGAGGAGGGGCGGGTGACCGTGGAGGGCGAGACCCGGGCGCTGCCCGAGCCCTTCTTCGTGATCGCCACTCAGAACCCCCAGGAGCAGGCAGGGACCTTCCCGCTGCCGGAGTCGCAGCTCGACCGCTTCCTGATGCGCCTCTCGCTGGGCTATCCGGACCCCCGCGCCGAGCGCGAGATCCTGCGCGGCCGGGCCGGGCGAGTGAAACTCGAGGCGCTGATGCCGCTGCTCGACGCCGAGCGCCTGCGCGGCTGGCAGGCGCAGCTGGACGGGGTCCATGTGGCCGATGCCCTGCTCGACTACGTCCAGGCCCTGGCCGCGGCCAGCCGCGAGCATCCCGAGCTGGCCTGGGGGCTCTCCACCCGGGGCGTGCTGGCCCTGCTCCAGGCGGCCCGGGGCTGGGCGCTGCTCGAGGGGCGCGATCACGTGCTGCCCGAGGACGTCCAGGCGGTGTGGGTCCCGGTGACGGGCCATCGACTCAGCAGCGGCCCCCGGGAGGAGGGCGAGGCGCTGGCCCGCCACCTGCTGACCCGCGTGGCGGTGATGGGGTGAGCGTGGCCACCGCGGCGACCTCCGGCCCCCGCCCTGCCGGGCGGTTGCGCCACTGGTGGCTGCGTCGCCTGGCCGCCTCGATGGATCACCCCCTGCCCCAGCGACGGCTGTTCCTGATTCCCACCCGCTTCGGCCTGGGCTGGGCGGTGCTGGTGGTGGTGCTGCTGCTGTTCGGCATCAACTACCAGAACAGCCTGGCCTACGGGCTGGCCTTCTGGCTGTTCAGCGTCGGCGTGGTAGTGCTGCTGCGCGGCTGGCTCAACCTGCTCGGCGTCACCCCGGGGCTGCGGTTGCCCCGGGAGGCCTTCGCCGGCGGCGAGGCGCGTCTGGGGGTGGTGCTCAGGGCACGCCGCGAGCGCACGGCCCTGGAACTCCGCTGCGACGGTGCCCGGGGCCGGGTGGACATCGTCGGCGGCCTCGGCGAGGCCGAGCTGGCCCTGCCGACGCCCCGGCGCGGGGTCCTGGCGCTGCCCTGGCTGCGCCTCGAGACCCGCTGGCCGCTGGGGCTGGTCCGGGTGGTGGCCTGGGTCCGCCACGACGCCGAGCTGCTGGTCTGGCCACGCCCGGTGGGGGAGGACGAGCCGGCCGTGCGCCACGGCGGGGCGGGCCTGGAGGCCAGCGACTTCGCGGGATTGCGCCGCTTTCAGCCCGGCGACAGCCCGGGGCGGGTGGCCTGGAAGCAGTGGAGCCGCACCGGGGTGCTCGCCACCAAGGCGTTCAGCGTGCCGCCGCGCCGGCAGCTGTGGCTGGACTACGCCGCCTGTCGCGGCGACCCGGAGCGGCGCCTCTCGGTGCTCTGTGCCCGGGTGCTGGCCCACCACCGTGCCGGCGACCGCTATGGCCTCAGGCTGCCGGGCCTCACCCTGCCCCAGGGTGAGGGCGAGGCCCAGCGGCGCCGGGCGCTGGATGCCCTGGCGCGCTTCCCGGCGGCCCGGCCGGAGGCTGGAGCATGAGCGTCCGTACTCCCGCCAGGCTGGCGGCCCCGGCCGTGCTGGCGGATGGCCGGGGGCTGAGCGGGGGCATGCTGCGTCAGCTGTTCATCGGCCAGTGCCTGGTGCTGGCCCTGCACCTCGCCTGGATGCCGGCCTGGCTGGTGGCACTGGCCCTGGCGGTGGCCGGCTACCGGCTCGTGCAGCTGCGTCGCGGCCTGCCCCGTGCCGGCATCCTGCTGCGGCTGGCCGCGGTGGGCGGGCTAGTGCTGGCGCTGTGGCTGCAGTTCGGCACCCTGGGCACCATGGACGGGCTGGTCGGCCTGCTGCTCGGCGTCTACCTGCTCAAGCTGCTCGAGACCCATGACCGGCGCGATGCCCGGGTGGTGGTGGTGATCGGCCTGGTGGCAACGACCGTGGCCTTCCTGCATGACCAGGGGATTGCCATGGCCGCGGGTGCCCTGCTGGCGGTGGCCTGGCTGCTGCAGTCGCTGGTCTGGCTCTCCGGTGCCACCGGCCTGCGCCAGGCCTGGCGGGAGACGGCCTGGCTACTGGCGCTCTCGGCCCCGCTGATGGCGCTGCTGTTCGTCGCCTTCCCGCGCCTGGGGCCGCTGTGGAGCATGCCCCAGCTGGACCGGGCCGCCACCGGCCTGACCGACGAGATCTCCCCGGGCGACATCGCCGAGCTGTCGCGCAGCGATGCGCGGGCCTTCCGGGTCCGCTTCGAGGGGCGCGAGCCCGCCCCCGACGAGCGTTACTGGCGGGTCTACACCCTGTCGCACTTCGATGGCATCCGCTGGTCGCGGGCCACGCCCGACCAACTGGCCGGCGCCCTGGAGCGCCCGGTCGAGGCCTTCGTGCGTGAAGGAACACGCTCCCCCTGGCAGGCGCAGGAGGGCGCGCGCTTCAGCGCCGAGCTGCTGCTCGAGCCCGACAGCCGCACCTGGCGCCCCTCGCTGGGCACGCCGCTGGAAAGCGACAGCCGCCTGCGCTTTCTGGCCGACGGCACCCTGGAGGGGCTGACCCCGCTGAGTTCTCGCAGCCTGCTGAGGCTCTCCAGCAGCGGGGCGCCGCCGGTCAATCCGGACCCCGCCGGGGAGCGGTGGCACCGCCTGCTGCCCGACGGTGCCAACCCCCGTACCCGGGCCCTGGCCGAGCGGCTGTGGCGGGAGAGCGACGGCGACCCCGACGCCTATCTCGCGGCGATGATGGCGCGTTTCGGCGAGGCCCCCTATCGCTATACGCTCTCGCCGCCCCGGCTGGTCGGCGAGCACCGCGTCGATGACTTCCTGTTCGACAGCCAGGCCGGCTACTGCACCTACTACGCCTCGGCGGCCGCCGTGATGGCGCGGATGGTCGGCATCCCGGCGCGGGTAGTAGCGGGTTTCCTGGGCGGTGAGCGACACCCGGATGGCCACTTCACGGTCAGAGACTATGATGCCCACGCCTGGGTGGAGGTATGGCGCGACGCTGCCTGGCGGCGCCTGGATCCCACCGCCGTCATCGCCCCGGAGCGCATCGAGCAGGGCGCCCAGGCGGTCGATGACGGCGCCGAGGCCTTCCTGGCGGATGCCCGCTTCTCGCCGCTGCGCATGCGCGAGGTGGGCTGGGTGAACCGCCTGCGCCTGGAGTGGGAGCGCCTGGAGTACCGCTGGCAGCGCGGGGTGATCGGCTACCAGCGCGAGTCGCGTCGCTCCCTGATGGCAAGGCTGGCGGGGTGGTGGCGCGAGGCCTGGGCGCGGTTGGATGCGTGGCTGCCCGGCCGGGGGGCCGTGACCACTGCGCTGGGCCTGGTGGTGGTGCTGGTCGTTGCCGCGGGCCTTGTCCTGCTGGCTCGTGGGAGCTGGCAACACCGCCGGCGCCGGCGCCGGCGTGACGAGCGCTGGCTGGTGGGCAGCCTGCAGGCCTGGCTGGCCCGGCATGGCCTGGCGGCCCGCCCGGGGGAGTCTCCCGCCGCCCACCTGCGGCGCATCGCCCCCCAGGCCGGGCCGGCGGGGAGGGCGCTCGAGGAGTGTGCCCGGGACCTCGAGCGGCTGGCCTATGCGCCCCTCGAGGAGGCCGAGCGGCGCCAGCGGCGACGCCGGCTGGCGCAGCGCGTGGCCGAGGTGCGCCGCCGGTTGCCGAGGCGGCGGTTTGGCCCGGGCGGGGCTGGTGCGTGAGGAGTCGGCATGTCATCGTAGAGGGTCAGAGAGCGAGCCCGATCCATGTCCATCCATGATTACGAATGCCGCACCCCGAGTGGTGAGCCCTTCAACCTGCGCGCCCTGCGTGGCCAGGTGCTGCTGATCGTCAATGTGGCCAGCCAGTGCGGTTTTACCTCCCAGCTGCGTGACCTCGAGCACCTCTATGTTCGCTATCGCGACCGGGGGTTCACCGTGCTGGGCTTTCCGTGCAACCAGTTCGCCCGCCAGTCGCCGGAGTCGGCGCTGGACTTCTGTCGCTTCGCCGAGCACGAGTACGGGGTGTCATTCCCGCTGCTGGAGAAGGTCAGGGTCAACGGCCGCGGCGCCCATCCGCTGTTCGTCGAGCTCAAGCGCCAAGCGCCGGGGGTGCTGGGAACCGGCATGATCAAGTGGAACTTCACCAAGTTCCTGGTCGGCCGGGATGGCCGGGGCATTCACCGGTTCTCCCCCCGCGACGGCGAGGTGGCGTTGCGCGAGGCGCTGGAGAAGGCCCTGGACGAGCCCTGAAGGACCAGGCATCTCGCCGCGTTCGACCGGCACCCGCTCCCTCGGCGCGTTCCAGCCCAATGGCCGAGCCGGGTCATCCCGGGTCGTGGTCAGGGCATCTCGCCGCGCTCGACCAGCACCCGTCCCATCAGCTCGTTCCAGCGATGGCGCGTCATCATGGTGGTCAGTCCCGAGAACAACGCCCAGCTCTTGCGCCGCCAACCGTTGAGCCGCAGATTGTGGGCCACCAACTGCTTCATCAGCTTGTGGTCGTCGAACGAGCGCCATTCGCCGGCCACCGACATCTGGTGGCGCGAGAGCACCGGGGCAAGTTCCAGGCGGAAGACCCACTCCAGATCGCGCACGCTCAGGTCGTGGCGCTGGATGACCGCGACCATGCGCGCATAGTCGGTCTCGCGGGGCTCCCGTTCCAGCCACAGCGGGGCCAGCGCCAGCCATAGCTCGCCGCGTTCGTCGACCAGCATCTGTGCATCCATCGCTACCCTCCTGCCACACTCGTTGCCCGGGACGAGCATCCTGCACCAGCCCTGCGCTGGCCTCAAGGGCGGACAGCTGCCGTCGGGGCCGCTAGAATGTCGCCCACTGCCCCTTCGATCCAACCATTCGGCGCATTCATTCCCCCATGCGGACGGGAGCGGTTGCCCCGCCCGCCGGACAACAACGAGGTCTGACGTGATCATCAAGCCCAAGGTACGCGGTTTCATCTGCACCACCACCCACCCCGTCGGCTGCGAGAAGAACGTGCTCGAGCAGATCGAGGCGACCCGCGCCCGCGGCCTGGACAAGACCCCGGGTGACGAGGAGCAGCGGCCGAAGAAGGTGCTGGTGATCGGTGCGTCCAGCGGCTACGGCCTGGCGGCCCGCATCACCGCGGCCTTTGGCTACGGGGCCGACACCCTGGGTGTGTTCTTCGAGAAGCCCGGCAGCGAGAAGAAGCCCGGCACCGCCGGCTGGTACAACAGCGCCGCCTTCGACCGGTTCGCCAAGGCCGAGGGCCTCTACAGCAAGTCGATCAACGGCGACGCCTTCTCCCACGAGGCCCGCGAGACCGCCATCGAGCTGATCCAGCAGGACCTGGGCCAGGTCGACCTGGTGGTCTACTCGCTGGCCTCGCCGGTGCGAAAGCTTCCCGACAGCGGCGAGCTCAAGCGCTCGGCGCTCAAGCCGATCGGCGAGACCTACCGTGCCACCGCCATCGACACCAACAAGGATGCCATCATCGAGGCCGAGGTCGAGCCCGCCACCGAGCAGGAGATCGAGGACACCAGGGCAGTGATGGGCGGCGAGGACTGGGAACTATGGATCGATGCCCTGGACCGTGCCGGAGTGCTGGCGCCCGGGGCCCGCAGCGTGGCCTTCAGCTACATCGGCACCGAGATCACCTGGCCGATCTACTGGCACGGCGCCCTGGGCAAGGCGAAAGAGGATCTGGATCGTGCCGCCGGCGAGATCGACAAGCGCCTTTCCGCCACCGGTGGCGGCGCCAATGTGGCGGTGCTCAAGTCGGTCGTCACCCAGGCTAGCGCGGCCATCCCGGTGATGCCGCTCTATATCGCCATGGTCTACAAGGTGATGAAGGAGAAGGGCCTGCACGAGGGCACCATCGACCAGCTCAATCGCCTGTTCGGCGAGCAACTCTATTCACCTCGAGGTCAGGGCGGTGAGGTGGCCACCGATCAGGCCGGCCGCCTGCGCCTGGACGACCGGGAGCTGCGCGATGACGTCCAGCAGGCCTGCAAGGCGCTGTGGCCTCGGGTGACCACCGAGAATCTTTTCGAGATCACCGACTACGCCGGCTACAAGCACGACTTCCTGAAGCTGTTCGGCTTCGAGCGCGACGACGTGGACTACGAGGCCGACGTGAACCCGGTGGCCGACTTCGATGTCGTGAACCTGTAGGGTCCCGCGTTTCCGGCAACGCCGAATAGGCCGCACGACGCCGCTGCCCTGTCCGCGCGGCGGGGCTGTGGATCTTCCTGGCCTTGGGTAAGATGGGGCACATTGCCCAGCGCCCCGGCACCCACCCCAAGGCCAGATCTGCATGCCCGAGCCCCTCACTTCCCTTCGCCCGACGTCAGTGACGCGGCATGTCGGCGTGGTGGTGCTGCCCGGCTTCTCCCTGCTGGCCCAGGCCTGTGCCACCGAGCCCCTGGCGGTGGCCAACCGCCTCGAGGGACGCACGCTCTATCGGCTTACCACCTTCGCCAGCGTTGCCGGCCCGGTGGCCAGCGCCTCCCATCAGGCACTGATGCCCCAGGCCGGGATCAATGAGGTCGATGAGCCCCTGGACCTGCTGCTGGTGTGCGCCCCGGGCCCGCTCTTCGGCAGCGTCCCCGTGCCCTTGATCGAGTGGCTACGTCGGCTGGCCGGGGCGGGCGTGCTGCTGGGCGGCATCGGCGGTGGCACCGAAGTGCTGGCCCGGGCCGGGGTGCTGGATGGCTACCGGGCGACGCTGCCCTGGCAGCGCTTCGATGCCTTCTCCGAGGCCTTCCCCCGCGTGCGCCTCTCCCGCCAGCTCTTCGAGATCGACCGCGACCGCCTGACCTGCGGGGGCGGCACCGCCGCCATGGACATGATGATGACCCTGGTGGGCAGCCAGCACGGCCCCCGGTTGGCCGAGCGCATCTCCGAGCACTTCGTGCTGGAGCGTATCCGCATGGGCGACGAGCCCCAGCAGGTCCCGCTGCGCTCGCGGCTCGGCCATGCCCCCGAGAGCCTGGCTGAGGCGGTGGCGCTGATGGAGGCCAACATCGAGGAGCCGCTGACCACCCACGAGCTGGCCGAGCACCTGGGCATCTCCCGTCGCCAGCTAGAGCGACTGTTCAAGAAGTACCTGCAGGCGGTGCCCAGCCGCTACTACCTGGACCTGCGCCTGCAGCAGGCGCGGCGCCTGCTGCGTGAGAGCGACCGTCCCGCCGGCGAGATCGCCCTGCAGACCGGCTTCTCCTCGGCGGCGCACTTCTCCACCGCCTACCGCAACCACTTCGACATCACGCCCCGCGAGGAGCGGCTGAGGTAGAGAGCGGGTCGACTCGCTAGCGCGCCAACAGGGCGCGGACCAGCGAGCCCATCATTACCGGTGTGTCCTGCTCGATGACGAAGCCGGCCGCCTCCAGCAGTGGCCGGGCCTGGCGGGTGATGTCGGTGGCGATGGCCGAGGTGAGGGCGTTCAGGCCATGTCGGACGAGGCCCGCGGGATGGTCGTCGGTCTGGAACTTGTCCATCACGCAGAGCTGGCCATCCGGCTTCAGCACCCGGCGGGCCTCGGCGAGCCCCCGTGCGGGGTCGGGCATCACCGCCAGTATCAGGTGCATCACCACCACGTCGAAGTGGTCGTCAGGGTAGGCGAGGCACTCGGCATCCATGACCTGGGGCTGGACGTCCCGGCCCTGAGCCTCGGCGCGCTGCTCGAGGCGCCTGACCATGGTCGGTGACAGGTCGCCGGCGTGAAGCTCGATGTCGCGGGGCAGCCAAGGCAGGTCGAGCCCGGTGCCGGCGCCGACCAGCAGCACCCGCATGCCGGGCTGCCAGGTCACCTGGCCGAGGGCCGTGCGGCGGGCTCCACGGAAGGCGCGCTCGGCAACCAGGTCGTAGACCGGGGCGTAGAGCCCGTAGCGGATCCGGTTCCAGGCCGTGGTGTTGAACATGACGAACTCCTCGTCGACGGGGGGGTGTCCCGCGGCGCGCCTGGGGCAGCACGGCGACTGCCTTTTACACAACTCGCCGTCCCATTGCTGAAAGCTTCCTGCGGCGGCGCTCCCTATACTCGAGTGTCAGTTGACTCGAATGATAGTTGATCCGAATGATAGTTGATCCGAGTGATAGTTGATTCGTCATGCCAGGAATGGAGAGCGACATGAGCCAGACCCCGACCCGCGCCGACTTCGACCACTACATGGTGCCCAACTACGCCCCTCAGAAGGCGGTTCCGGTGCGCGGCGAGGGGAGTCGCCTGTGGGACCAGGAGGGCCGCGAGTACATCGATTTTGCCGGCGGTATCGCCGTGAATGGCCTGGGGCACTGCCATCCGGTGCTGGTCGAGGCCCTCACGGCCCAGGCGAACAAGCTCTGGCACCTCTCCAATGTCTATACCAACGAGCCGGCCCTGGCTCTGGCGCGCAGCCTGGTCGAGCGCACCTTCGCCGACAAGGTCTACCTCTGCTCCTCCGGCGGCGAGGCCAACGAGGCGGCCCTCAAGCTGGCGCGGCGCTGGGCCCATGACCAGTATGGCGAGCACAAGCACCGCATCGTCTCCTTCTCGCAGTCCTTCCATGGCCGTACCTTCTTCACCGTCAGCGTCGGCGGGCAGCCCAAGTACTCCCAGGGCTTCGGCCCGGTGCCGGGGGGCATCGTCCATGGCCAGTTCAATGACCTGGACAGCGTGCGCAACCTGATCGATGACGACACCTGCGCGGTGATGGTCGAGCCGATGCAGGGGGAGGGCGGCATCATCCCCGCCGACCCCGAGTTCCTGCAGGGGCTGCGCGACCTGTGCGACGCCTTCGATGCGCTGCTGATCTTCGACGAGGTGCAGACCGGGGCCGGGCGCACCGGCTCGCTCTATGCCTACCAGCAATACGGCGTGACCCCGGACATCCTGACCAGCGCCAAGTCGCTGGGCGGCGGCTTCCCGGTGGGTGCCATGCTGACCACCGACCGCGTGGCCCCGGCCATGGCCATCGGCACCCACGGCTCCACCTACGGCGGCAACCCGCTGGCCTCGGCCGTGGCCCTGGCCGCCGTGGAGTACATCGACACCCCCGAGGTGCTCGAGGGCATCAAGCGCCGCCATGATCTCTTCCGCGAGCACCTCGAGGCGATCAACCGCCAGCATGGCGTGTTCCGGGAGATCCGCGGCATGGGGCTGCTGATCGGAGCCGAGATGGCACCGGCGTACGAGGGGCGGGCCAAGGACATCCTGCCGCTGGCCCTCGAGGAGGGGCTGATGGCGCTCATCGCCGGCCCCAACGTGCTGCGCATGGCACCCTCGCTGGTGATCCCCGAGGCCGATGTCGCCGAGGGCATGGCGCGTCTCGAGCGGGCGGTGGCAAGGCTGGTGGCGGGGCAGTGAGCCCCGGTTCCGCGATGCGTGACGACTCATCCCCTTCCGGAGACCCTGCCATGCTGGTCATACGCCCCGTCCGCCCAGCGGACCTGCCGGCCCTGGAGCGGCTGGCCGGCAGCGCGACGCCGCGGCTGACCAACCTGCCGGCCCACCGTGATCGTCTGGAAGAGCGTATCGCCCGCTCCCAGCGTGCCTTCGCCGCCGAGGTCGAGGCGCCCGGCGACGAGCACTACACCTTCGTGCTCGAGGACCTGGCGCGCGGAGAGGTGGTAGGTACCGCCACCATCCGGGCCCAGGCCGGCGCCCGCGAGGCCTACTACACCTATCGCCAGGAGACGCTGATCCACGCCTCCCAGCAGCTCGACGTGCGTCGCGAGGTGCCGACCCTGTCGCTCTCCCACGAGGTCTCGGAGGCGACCCTGCTCTGTGCCCTGTCGCTAGATGCCCGCTACAAGGGCACCAGCGCCGAAAGCCTGCTGCGCCGGGCGCGGCTGATGTTCATCGCCCAGTACCCCGAGCGCTTCGCCGGGATCCTGGCCATGGCCTTTCCCGGCTACCTGGACGAGCAGGGCGAGTCGCCGTTCTGGAACAGCGTGGGGCGCCACTTCTTCGTGCGCGACTACCAGGAGATCAACTACCTGGCCGGGGTGCGCTCGAAGAGCTTCATCGCCGAGGTCATGCCTCAGTTCCCGCTCTACCTGGCGCTGCTCACCCCCCAGGCCCGGGCCGCCATCGGCCGCGAGCATCCCGACCACGAGCCGGCCTTGACCGAGATGCTGGCCGAGGGCTTCCTGCGCTCGCGCCACGTGGATCTCTTCGATGCCGGCCCGGTGATAAAGGCCGAGCGCGAGCGCCTGGCCAGCTTCCGCCGGGCCGCCTGGCACCCGGTGCGCATCCGTCCCGCCCACGCGCTGCCCGATGCCGAACCGGCCATGGTCGCCAACCAGCGCCTCGGCGATTTCCGCTGCGTGGTGGCGCGCTATGCCCTGTCGCCCACCGGCCAGCTGATGCTCTCCCCGGCGCATGCCGAGCGGCTGGGCGTGGAGGAGGGGCGCGCCGTGCTGGCCGCCCCCCTGCCGCTGCCGGGGATGGGGGATGGGAGTGTCGACGCGCACGATCCGGGCTATGACGAGGGAGAGCTGTGATGCGTATGCGACCGATCGCCGAGGGCGACCTGGACGAGCTGCAGGCCCTGGCCCGGGAGACCGGGGTGGGCTTCACCTCGCTGCCCGACAACCGCGACTTCCTGGCGGCCAAGATCGCCTCGACGGTGGCCGCCTTCGAGGAGCGCACGCCGCAGGACCAGCGGCTCTACTTCTTCGTGCTCGAGGACGAGGCGAGCGGACGGTTGGCCGGCTGCTGTGCCATCGAGGGCCAGGTGGGGCGCGAGATCCCCTTCTACCACTACCGGCTCGGGACCCTGGCCCACTCCTCGGTACAGCTCGACCTGCACCGCACCATCGACACCCTCTTCCTGAGCTCCGATCACACCGGCGATGCCGAGGTGGCCTCGCTGTTCCTGCGCCCCGAGTACCGCGGTGCCGACCGTCGCCACGAGCGCAACGGCGCGCTGTTGTCGATGATGCGCTGGCTGTTCATGGCCGAGTTCCGCGACCGCTTCCCCGACAAGGTGCTCGCCGAGATGCGCGGCGTCTTCGACGAGCACGGCAGGAGCCCCTTCTGGGAGTGCCTGGGCAGCCACTTCTTCCCGCTCGACTTCGACGAGGCAGACAAGCTCACGGGGCTTGGCCAGAAGAGCTTCATCGGTGAGCTGATGCCCAAGTTCCCGATCTACACCCCCTTCCTCAGTGAGGCGGCGCGGGCCTGCATCGGCCAGGTCCATGTCCATACCCGACCGGCGCTGGCCATGCTCAAGAAGGAGGGCCTGCGCTGGGAGGGCTATATCGACATCTTCGACGGCGGCCCCACTGTGGAGGCTTACATCGACGACGTGCGTGGGGTGCGGCTGTCGCGGCGCTGCCGGGTGGAGGTCAAGACCGGCATGCTCGAGCGCTCGCCGCGGCCGCGCTGGCTGGCGGCCACCACCGGGATGGCCGGCTTCTGTGCCGCCTGGCTGGGACGCGGGCCCGACGCCGAGGGCGTGGTGACGCTCGACGAAGCCGAGGCACGTCGGCTGGAGGTCGCCTCCGGCGACACCCTGCGCATACTGGATACCGAGGAGGAGGCGTGATGAAGGCAAGACGACAACTGCTGATCGGTGGCACCTGGCAGGCGGGTGAGGGCGAGGCCTTCACCAAGCACGATCCGGTGTCCGATGAACGCCTCTGGGAAGGCGCCGCCGCCACCGAGGCCCAGGTAGGCGCCGCGGTGGCGGCCGCCCGGGGCGCCTTCCCGGCCTGGGCGCGCACCGCCTTCGACGAGCGCCAGGCGCTGGTCGAGCGCTTCCGCGAGGTGCTGGAGCGTCATCGCGAGGACCTGGCCACCGCCATCGCCCAGGAGACCGGCAAGCCCCTCTGGGAAGCCCGCACCGAGGTCGGCGCGATGATCGGTAAGGTGGCGATCTCGATCCGCGCCTACCAGGAGCGCACCGGCGAGCGCAGCCGCGATCTGGGGGACGCCACCGCCGTGCTGCGCCATCGCCCGCATGGGGTGATGGCGGTCTACGGCCCCTACAACTTCCCCGGCCACCTGCCCAACGGCCACATGGTGCCGGCGCTGCTGGCCGGCAACTGCGTGGTGTTCAAGCCCAGCGAGCAGACCCCGCTGACCGCCGACCTCACCCTGCAGTGCTGGCAGGAGGCGGGGCTGCCCGACGGCGTGATCAATCTGGTGCAGGGCGCGGCCGCTACCGGCCAGGCGCTCTCGGCAAACCCCGGCATCGATGGCCTGCTGTTCACCGGCAGCGCCCGGGTCGGGGGCCTCCTGCATCGCCAGTTCGCCGACCAGCTGGACAAGATCCTGGCCCTGGAGCTCGGCGGCAACAACCCGCTGGTGGTGAAGGATGTCCCCGACCAGGAGGCGGCCGTGCTGAGCATCCTGCAGTCGGCCTTCCTCTCCGGCGGCCAGCGCTGCACCTGCGCCCGGCGGCTGATCGTGCCCGAGGGCCAGGTGGGGGATCACCTGCTGGATGCCCTCAGTGACGCCATCTCGCGGCTGCGGGTGGCGGGCCAGTTCAGTGACCCCGCGCCCTTCTATGCCGGCCTGGTGAGCGTGGTGGCCGCCGATGGCCTGCTCAAGGCCCAGGACGACCTGGAGGCGCTGGGGGGCACGGTGCTGGCGCGCATGGCGCGTGTCGAACCGGATACCAGCCTGCTCAGCCCGGCGCTGATCGACGTCACCGGCCTGGCGGTGCCCGACGAGGAGCACTTCGGCCCGCTGCTCAAGGTGCATCGTTATCGCGACTGGGACGAGGCGCTGCGCCTGGCCAACGATACCCGCTACGGCCTCTCCGCCGGGCTGATCGGCGGCGAGCGCGATGACTGGGACGACTTCCTGCTGCGTATCCGCGCCGGCATCGTCAACTGGAACCGCCAGACCACCGGCGCTTCCGGCGATGCGCCCTTCGGTGGCGTCGGCGAGAGCGGCAACCATCGCCCCAGCGCCTACTACGCCGCCGACTACTGTGCCTATCCGGTCGCCTCCATGGAGAGCGAGGCGCTGGTGCTGCCCGAGACGCTGCCGCCGGGGGTGACGCTATGAGCCAGCCGACCCCGGACGTACGCGAGGTCAACTCTCTTGAGGTCAACTTCGACGGCCTGGTCGGCCCGACCCACAACTATGCCGGCCTGGCCCTGGGCAATGTCGCCTCCATGACCCACGGCGGCCTGGAGGCCAATCCCCGGGAGGCCGCCCTGCAGGGCCTGGGCAAGATGAAGGCGCTGATGGACGCCGGCTACGCCCAGGGCGTGCTGCCGCCCCAGCAGCGCCCCGACCTGGGGGCGCTTCGCCAGCTCGGCTTCTCCGGCAGCGATGCGCGGGTGCTGGCCCGGGCGGCGGGCGAGGCCCCGCAGATCCTGCGCGCGGTCTGCTCGGCCTCGAGCATGTGGACCGCCAATGCCGCCACGGTGACGCCCTCCGCGGATGCGCCGGACGGCCGGGTGCACGTCACCCCGGCCAACCTGCAGTCGAGCTTCCACCGCTTCCTGGAGCCGGCCACCACCGCCCGAGTGCTGGCAGCGATCTTCCGCGACGAGGCGTGCTTCGCCCACCACCCGGTGCTGCCGGCGACCCCGGCTTTCTCCGACGAGGGCGCGGCCAACCATACCCGCCTCGCCGCGGACCACGGCGAGCCTGGGGTGCACCTCTTCGTCTATGGCCGCGCGGCCTTCGGCTGGGGAGCGGAGGAGGGCGTGGCCCCCCGGCGCTACCCGGCGCGCCAGACCCTGGAAGCGAGCCAGGCAATTGCCCGCCAGCATGGCCTCACGGAGTCCCAGGTGGTGTTCGCCCAGCAGCACCCCGAGGCCATCGACGCCGGTGTCTTCCACAACGACGTCATCAGCGTGGGCAACGGCCCGGTGCTGCTCTACCACGAGCGAGCCTTCCTCGACGAGCAGGCCACCCTGGATGCGCTGAGGGGCAAGATGGCCACGCCGCTGGTGCCGATACGGATTCCCGAGGAGGCGGTCAGCCTTGAGGACGCCGTGGCCTCCTACCTCTTCAACTCCCAGCTGCTCTCCAACCCGGACGGCACCATGACGCTGGTGGTGCCCGGGGAGTGCCAGGAACGCGAGAGCGTCTGGCGCACCATCCAGGATCTCCTGCTGGCCGGCCACAATCCCATCAGCGAGGTCGTGGTCAAGGACGTCAAGCAGAGCATGCGCAACGGCGGAGGCCCCGCCTGCCTGCGGCTGCGGGTGGTGCTCTCGGCGGCCGAGCGCGCGGCCCTGTCGGGACGTGTCCTGCTCACCGAGGCCCTGCACGGCGAGCTCACCGCCTGGGTCGAGCGTCACTACCGCGACCGCTTGGCCCCGGAGGACCTGGCCGACCCGCAGCTGGCCAAGGAGACCCTGGCGGCGCTGGACGAGCTGACGGGGATCCTGGCCATCGGCGCCGTCTACCCCTTCCAGCGAGGATGAGTGGCGCGCCGAGTGCCGGTGGCGCAGGCCAGGAGGAGGCCGACATGGGCGGGGAGCCGCAGGCGATGAGGGCGTCTCCGTCGCCAATGGACGCCTATCGCCAGGCGGTCGAGCAGGCCGGCTTCGCCTCGGACGAGGCCCAGTGGCGGGCAGTCGGCCATCTCGAGGCATGCTTTCACGCCCTGCAGGAGGCGGAGGGCAGTGCCACGGCCGCGGCCATCCCGGGGGTCTACCTCTGGGGCCCGGTCGGGCGTGGCAAGACCTGGCTGATGGATGGCTTCCATCGGAATCTCCGGGTGCCCGCGCGTCGCCTGCACTTCCACCACTTCATGCGCTGGGTTCACCGGCGCCAGTTCCAGTTGAGCGGCACCGCCGATCCCTTGATGGCCCTGGCCAGGGAGCTGGGCGGCGAGATTCGGGTGCTGTGCCTCGACGAGCTGTTCGTCAGCGACATCGCCGATGCGATGATCCTCGGGCGCCTGCTGAGCGCCCTGTTCGATCATGGGGTGACGCTGGTCTGCACCTCGAACCAGGCCCCCGACCAGCTCTATGCCGATGGCTTCAACCGCGAGCGCTTCCTGCCCGCCATCGCGGCCATCGAGCGGCACATGCGGGTGGTCGAGCTCGACGGCGGCCAGGACCACCGGCTGCATCCTGGCCAGGCCCATCCGCGTTACTGGGTCGCCCAGGCGGGGGAGCCGAGCGTGCTGGTCGAGGTGTTCGAGCGATTGCGCCGAGGAGAACACGTCTCCGACGACCCCGTGGAGCTCGGGCATCGCGCGATTCCGGTGGTGCGTCGCAGCGAGCGGGTGCTGTGGTGCCGCTATGCCGACCTGTGCGAACAGCCACTCGCCGCCCTGGACTTCATCGCCCTGGGGGATCGTTTCGCGCATGTCCTGCTGAGTGACGTGCCTCGCCTGAGCGGCGGACAACAGGCGGGTAGTATCGCCCGGGGCACCGAGGACGGGGTGTCCCGCGTCGCGGCGGGCGAGCGGGACTTTCCCGAGCTGGCCAGGCATGACGATGGCGTGCGCCGCTTCATCGCCCTGGTCGACGAGTGCTATGACCGGCGCATTCCCCTCTACCTGGAGGCGGAGGTGGCGCTGGGCGAGCTCTATCCCCACGGCTACCTCGCCTTCCCGTTCCGGCGGGTACTGAGTCGCCTGCAGGAGATGCAGCTGGCACGCTTCGGTCGCCAGCGTCAGGAGGAGGGCAGTCATGGCGGAGCCCGTTGAGATCGAGCGGCTGAGCGCTGACTCGGTCGCACGGCTCACGATATCCTCGTCCAACACGTCGAAACCGTGACGCTCATGGTCCAGTGCCTCTCCCCGCAGGCAAGCTGAATCCGGCGCGACCGGCATCCTGCCACCGGTGAGGCGAAAGGGCGGCGTGATGCGCTATGCTGCCGGCCAGCGAACAAGGGAGAGACGATGTGACGGGCGTGGTCTACTGGCTGGACATGGCGGGGGTGATCGTCTTCGCCCTCTCGGGCGTGATACTGGCCTGCCGTTCGCGGATGGATCCCTTCGGCATGCTGGTGCTGGCGGCGGTGACCGGGATCGGTGGCGGCACCCTGCGCGACCTGGTGCTGGGCGTGCGTCCGGTATTCTGGGTGACGGATCCGGCCTACCTCTGGGTGATACTCGCCACCGTGGGCCTGTCGATCCTCGGCTTCCACTACATCCATCGCCTCTCGCGCGGCTTCCTTCCGGTGGCGGATGCCTTCGGCCTGGCGCTGTTCACGGTGATCGGCGCCCACAAGGCCCTGATGCTGGAGGCGCCCGGCGTGGTGGCGGTGCTGATGGGGCTGCTGACCGGGGTGGCCGGCGGTATGGTCCGCGATGTGCTGGCGCGTCGGGTGCCCATGGTGCTCAGGCAGGAGGTCTATGCCACCGCCTCGATTGCCGGTGGCGTGGTCTTCGTGGGGCTGGAGGCCCTGGCCGCACCGCTGGCCGTCTCCATCGCCACGGGGCTGGTGGTCACCCTGGGGTTGCGGCTCTCGTCGATCCACTGGCAGCTGTCCCTGCCGGTATTCGCCTGGGTGGTGGTGCAGCCGCCAGCGACTTCCCAGGATCCTGAGGGCGGCGAGGAGGAGGCCCGTGGGCGATCCAAGGCCAGGGTCAAGCTGATCCCGCCCGGACGCGCCAGACGAAGGAGGAAGGCGAAATGAGCATGACCCTGATGGAACGAGGAAGGGTCCGCACGCCCGCAGTGCTCGTGACCTGGCTGATGGTGCTGCTGCTGTCGCTGGGCGGCTGTGCCCTCCCGCAGCAGGAGCAGGGGCTGGACCATGCGGCGGTGGCCGAGGCGATCCGCGAGCGCTACGAGGCGGCGCTACCCGACCTGCCCCTGAGCAAGCAGCGACACTATGCGCAGCGGCTCTATCGGCTGACCGGCGAGGATCGTTACCTGCCCCTCAACCGCGCCTATGGGCGGCAGCTGGTGAGTGACCTGCGCGAGGAGATCGATGCCCTGGCCGACCCCGGCCATGCCGCGCGACGGGCCCAGGAGCAGGTGGCGGCCTATCCGGAAGGCAGCGCGAAGCAGCGTCGCCGCAAGCGAATGCTGGGTGAGTGGGGAGAGATCGCCTATGCAAAGGGCCTGGCCTTCGACCTGACCCAGGCGAAATATCACGGCCTGCTAAATGAGGCCGACCTTCCCGGCTACCACCGGGCGCTGGACTACCTGGCGGGCGTCGATTTCCGCACCTTCGTGCTCGATCCCGACGTGATGGCGGTCTACGCCGCCCAGGTCGCCAACCTGGTGTATTACCTCGAGGACCTGGGGGTCGCCGATCTGCGGGAGGAGGCCACTGCAGCCTTCCGTCGACAGTATCCCCCGGCGCGTGACCCGCGGCTCTCGACGGCCGAATATCGCAACAAGATCTATGGCATGACCCACTTCGTGATCGCCGCCAGCGACTACTATCAGCAACCGGTGTCAGCCGAGGAGTTCCGCTGGGTGTTGAATGAGTTCGCCGCCGGGCTGGAGCGCATCCTGGTCGACACCAAGGAAGACATCTATACGGAGGTGGGCATCAGTTTCCTGCTGGCCGGGGAGGAGGACCATCCAGCCGTGACGCGCCTGCGGGATGCGCTGGTCGAGGCCTATGACCCCGAGGCGAGGATGGTGCCGTCAGAGCGGGGAGGCACCGACCTGGCCAACGGGGAGCACCGCAACGTGCTGGCCATCATGCTGCTGGACTGGCCGGAGAGATTTTATGCCGGGCCTACCATTTCCATTGGCAGACAATGATATCTGGAATCTGGCAGGCAATTGCGGGTCTAGTTTCTCTTGGATATACCGATAATGGGACAGGAACGCTCAGTTGCTACTACGCTGCTATGCACCTTCAATAACTTTTCTCATATCAGGTCATAGTAGATAGTGCCTTCTTCTTGGAAGAAAGGCTTGCCTGAGATTCCAGTTCATCCTGTATATGTCGGTAAAGTGGCAGAAGTTTGGCGTGGATTTCTCTCTCGGCTTGGTGCTGATCGATATAGAATGCGCCTCTTTTTCCATGAAAGTCGATGGTGTCTCCAACCCGGGTGAAGTTGAAGCCAGACATGGCAAGGAGTCGAGGTAGCTTCGCCTCCATCATGGCGAAAACATGTCGGCGACTCGTTATGCCGACTAATGCATAAGTGGCAAGGAAAAGGCCGACTACAATCACAGGAAATGTCTGCTTTTCATCCTGCGTGAACTCCAATAATGTGGATTTTGCTCCAGTCTCCACCTCGGCATTGACAGACCTTTTACGAAAGGGGCGGGATATCGCAAGCCTTGAAACTTCGCATATCTCGTCTTTGGCAAGCAGCGACGGATGAAGGACAGCATGGGTAAGGCTCTGTCCTGCGTAGCTTTGGAGAGGGAGCCTTGTATCAAGATAGTCATCGCCAGTCGAAGGCAGCACAAGTCTCATGCATCCGGCAGTTTTTCCACTACGCCGATGTTCGATCAGGCAGTGAAGCGATCGCTCGTCGTACTCGTCATATTCCAGCCTTTCACGAGCATCAGAGGGCTCTTCATAGCCGAGCTCTTCGCAATAAACCTCATACCGCAAGCGATAAATCCTTCGCTTATCCTCATCGCTTGTGGCGAGCCTGAAATGGAATCCGCTCTTGAAGCGATCAAGCAGCTGAGTAGACGACTCTGCATTGCTGCCAGGTGAGCAATATCTCATTCTCTTTTCCTTGAGCTGGAAGGATAAGGTGGCTCTTGGCTGTCAAGAGTGCTAAAAAGTGGGAAGCCGAAAGCTTGATGTATGGGAGCTGGTTTTCCTAAATGGAAGCCTTGTCCGAATGCAATGCCATAGGACTTAAGCATCGGCAGCAGCGCTTCCTGGTCGACGAACTCGGCGATGGCCTGCTTGCCGAATCCGGCGGCGATATCGGCAATGGCTTGGACGATGACACGGCTCTCGGGGCTGATCGGCAGGCTGCGGATGAAGCTGCCGTCGATCTTGATGTAGTCCACCGGCAATTGCCCCAGGTAATGGAAGCTGCTGAAGCCCACGCCGAAGTCGTCGAGGGCGGTGCGACATCCGAGGTCGCGGACCGCCTGCAGCACGCCGCGCGCCGTGGAGAAGTCGGTCACGGCGGCGGTCTCGGTCACCTCGAGGATAAGGTGATGAGGATCGGCACCGCTGGCGGCCAGTTCGTCGGCCAGGTACTGCTTCAGGCCTTCATCATGCAGGGACGGGCCGGACAGGTTGACCGCCAGGCTGATGCCTCGCTCCTGCAGTTGGCTGAGCAGCCGCAGGCTGTGACGCAGCACCCAGCGGTCGACCTGCACGATCTGACCGCTGCGCTCCGCTATCGGGATGAAACAGGAGGGAGACACCAGGCTGCCATCCGCATCGCGCATGCGCAGCAGCACCTCGTAGTGTTTCACGTCGCGATCCTCCAGCCGCATGATCGGCTGCACCATCAGCTCGAAGCTGTCCTCTGCCAGGGCGCTGCGCACGCGCTCTACCCAGTACACCCGCTCCTGCAACTCGTCTTTGGCATTCTCGGTCCTGGAGAGTAGGTGCCAGTGCTGGATGCCGTTCTCCTTGGCCTTGTACATGGCCACGTCGGCACTGGCCATCAGGTCGGCCGGCGTCGCGCCGTGGATCGGGAACAGGGCGATGCCGATGCTCGCGGTGACCCGGTGGCGCCGCCCCGCGGCCCTGAACCCCAGGCTGTCGAGCAACTGGTCGATATACTGGGCAACCTGAACCGCCTGGTCCTCGTCGGCATGTTCCAGCAACAGCGAGAACTCGTCGCCTCCCAGGCGGGCGATGACGCCGCGATGGCCCAGGTTCAGCAGCAAGGTCTCGGTCACCTCGCGCAGCAGGCGGTCTCCGACATGGTGGCCACTGAGCTCGTTGACGTCCTTGAACTGGTCCAGGTCCAGCAGCAGAACGGCGCCGCGTGATTCGTGCCACAGCGCCTTCTGCAAGGCGTCCTGGAAGTAGCGCCGGTTGTAGAGCTCGGTCAGGGGGTCACGCTCGGCCAGCCAGGTCAGGCGAGCCTCCGCGGCCTTGCGTTCGGTGATATCGAGCCCCACAGAGATCCGCGACATGCTGCCGTCAGTGCCGGATGGCAGCGGGGCATGGTACCAGGCGATGGTATGGATGTGCTGGTCTGGGGTCTGCAGGGTGCGTTCTTCCTGCTGGGGCGTGTCGAAGGTGCCGACCAGAGAAGGACTGCCCGCCTCGAACACGTCCACGAAGTGGCGACCCAGCAGGGAGGGCTCGTCAAGGTCCAGCATCGCGCGAGTATAGTCGTTGATGAGGCTGATTCGCCCCCTGCTGTCCTGGGCGATGATGAAGACCCGGGCGGTATCCAGCAGGCTGTTCACGAAGTCCCTTTCCTGGGCCAGCTCTTCGACGCGCTCTGCCAGCTGGTCGCCGCGTTCCTGGACTTCCAGCTCCAGCATTTCGAGTTGTTGCGAGAGCTCCAGTGTGGTGCCTTCCAGCACGTCGATCTCGTCCGGCAGGCGATGGCGGACGGAGGGGATCGCGGCCCGGACATCATCGAATCCACCGCTGGCCAGTGTCGGCAGCAAGCCGGCGATCCGGCGCAGGCGTGCCATGGGGCGCAGCAGGATCATCAGCAGCAGCAGTTCCGCGGCGATCCAGCCCGCCAGGCCGACCCCCAGCAGGGTACGAGTATCCTCGTTGATGGCCTGGATCTGGGCCGAGATGTCGGAGATCAGCAGGAAATAACCGGTACTGCGTCGGTCCGCGTCCTCGTCCATGCGGACCGCGCTGAGCTCGAGGTACTGGCCCTGGTACTGCAGCTGCAGAGGGGCTTGCAGCAGAGCGCTGACCGGTCCGAGTCCGGCTGCCCGTTGCAGGACGGGCAGGCTCTCTTCCTGGCGTGTCAGGGCCAGGAGATAGCCATTCCAGGGGGCGAGATGGCGTTCCTCGGGAAGGTCGCGGCTATCCAGCGAGCCGGCTACCAGCAGGGCCACCTCGGCGTTGGAGACTTCCCTGGCCTGTCGGGTCACATCGGCCAGCGAGCGGGAGAGCACGACCAGGCCGACGCTTTCGCCATTCACCAGTACCGGAACGGCGGCATATTGCTGGCAGTCCGTCGCACAGCGCAGTGCCGTGATGGGTATCTCGGTGTCCATGATCTGCTGCACCCAGGCCTGGATCGGCAACCTGCCCTCCGACTGACCGGAGCCCCAGCGGCCCATGGGCCGTCCCTGGGTGTCCACCACCCGTATCTCGTCGATGCCGGCCTCGAGCTGCAGGGTCGGCCACTGGGATGCCAGAGCCTCCTCGACCTCCTCCGCATTGCCCGCCTCGAGGGGCGGCCCGAGGCGTGGCGAGGCCGCGGCCAGGCCCGCCAGCTGGCGAAGGTTCTCCGCCGAGCGCAGGAGGGCCAGGCGGATCTCGCGCTGCTGGCGTTCATGGTGCTGGTTGCGGCTCTCCTGGAATTGGCGGGTCAGGTTGTCGTGGCCCAGCCAGGTGAACAGCGTCACGAGCCCGACCAGCAGCAGGCTGCTCAGGGCGATGACACGCCATGTCAGGCTGAGTCGGCGACGGGTCCGGAGGGACGCGGGAAGTGTCATCTCAGTGGGATCCTGGCCAGGCGCATGGAAACGTCAGAAGCGCAACGAGAGCTGGAACAGCAGCATGTTCCAGCGACGACTGGTCTCCGATGGGTCCGGGTTGTCCTGGACAGGCAGCCAGCCGGTACCATCGACATGGTGATATTCGCCGGCCAGCATGATGCGGGGGTGAGGCGTCCACTGAAGTCCCAGGGTGATATCGTCCGCGAACTGGGAATGCGCGGGCCCCATTCCGCTTGCCTCGAATGCCTCTCCCGAGCGGTCGTTACGATTGCTGATCAGGCTGTCGTAGCGTATCAACCACTGCCAGTCCTTATCGAAACGTCGAGTGTACTGCACGTACCAGCTTTCACCCGTGACATCGAAATTGAAGGCTGGGTTGTTGAAGTTCTCGAGTCCGGAATTTCGCCATGCGTATTCGCCCGTCAGGCTCCAGTTTTCCTGGTTGTACTGCAGCGACAGAATCCATGGGTTGAAATAGAAGTCACCGTCGCTAAGTCCCGGCGCTGAAGAGTCGAAGCGCGCATTGGCGCTAGCTGCGCTGACTGCGGCAATGATCCGTCCCCCATCATGCTCATAGCGAATTTGGCCAATGGCGGAGCGTTTCGGGTTCAGGCTCCCTGGAACCGAATCGAGCCTCAGGGTTCGGCGGAGGTCATCTCCCGCCTGCGCTTGGCCGAACCCTATTTGTGTCCTCAATGAGCCGCGGCTCAAGCGTTCCTCGTGATATAGGGAGACGCCATCGCCTGAAAGGGCCAATGAGCGGGTCCTGTCGAAATAGATGGACTGTGGCAAAAGGATGCTGGGGCGAGTAAAAGCCACATCGCGGGTCTGGTTGTAGAAGCCGAAGGGGTTCTTGAAACGGCCGACCTGGATGCCGAAGGTGCGCTGCTGGTTCGAGAGCATCTGATAGTCGACAACGCCATAGTCCAGGACCGGCCTGGCCTCGCTGCCATCCCCGCCGGCGCGCCGGCTCAGTACCTGGGCGGCCAGCAGTACATCCTCGTGAGGCCGCAGCGAGGCATTGGCGCCGATCTCGGTGAACTTGAAGCTGCCCTCGTTCTCGCTGCTGGGACCGAAGAAGTTGTTGTCGTCGGTGATCACCAGCGCCTGGCTCAGGAAGCCATGCACCTGGAGGGTATCCAGTACGCCTTCGTCGCTCCGGGCCTGGGCAGACATGCCTAGGGCCAGTGCGCCGGCCATGGCGATTATGGAGCGGGGATCACTCCATCGAAATGACTTGGACACGATCATCCAGGTACTCCCTTTCAAGATATCCCAGGGCGCCAGGTGTGGTGGCGATCCGCTCGCGCATCTCCGCCTGGTCGCGAACACGGTTGGGTGCCTGCCCGGTGCCCGAGAACACCATGCGATCCCAGGCCAGCTGCAGCTGGTGTGGATAGACGGATAACTGTTCCTTGGCAAAGCGCGCATGCACGGGATGGTTATTGTCGAGCACGAAGACCCGCACGGCCTGACCGTCGGGCCAGGTGCGCTGCCTCATGGCGAACATGGCGCGGGTGGTATCGCGCTTCAGCTGGTGGGTCTTCACATCGGGGTGTGCCACCAGCAGGATCGGTGCCTCGCGGGCAAAGGCCGGTACACCGGCCAGCGACAGGCCGGCCAGCAGCATCACCGTGGCCAGGGCCAACAGGCTCAGGCGCAGCATGGAGCGCGTCTCCTCGGCTGGCTGGCATCGGCAACGGCGCCCGCCGCCGCCAGGGAGCGGATCAGGACGAATGATGGCATCGGGGGTTGCGTTCCCGTTGTCTGATGAACGCCAGGTTCATGCACCATGCAGGTGCGGCCTGCATCTCACGCGTGTATGAGTCGATGACGCCTTCTCCCTGCAGCCCCTGGGGGCATTATCTTTTTGTCCGATGCGTAGTCAGTGCTTCCTCACGACAGGCATCAGGAAGATCATCGTGCCGTTCCGACACGGATCATCCTTATACGCTACATCACTTTAAGGAACTTTACAGGCCGGCGTATCAACGCGGTGAGAGGAGATGCCCCGGCGGTGGATGGCCGCCGGGGGGGGGCAGTTGAAGGAGTCGGGGTCAGTTGAAGACGTGGAAACTCTCGGCATTGAGCCACAGGTGGGCCATCACGCTGGCGACATAGCCCAGGGCGATCACCGGGGTCCAGCGCAGGTGACCCATGAAGGTGTAGTTGCCGCGGGCCTGGCCCATCAGGGCGACGCCGGCCGCCGAGCCGATCGACAGCAGACTGCCGCCCACGCCGGCGGTCAGGGTGATCAGCAGCCAGTGGCCATGGGACATGTCCGGCTCCATGGTCAGCACGGCGAACATCACCGGGATGTTGTCGATCACCGCCGAGATCACCCCCAGGGTTATGTTGGCGCCGGTGGCGTTCCAGCCGGTGTAGAGGGCCTCTGAGAGCATGCCCAGGTAGCCCATGAAGCCGAGGCCACCCACGCACATCACCACCCCGTAGAAGAACAGCAGGGTGTCCCACTCGGCCCGTGCCACACGGTTGAAGACGTCGAAGGGCACCACGCTGCCCAGGCTCTCGAGCTTCTTCCAGTCACCGCGCTGGCTGTAGCGGGTGCGCTTGCGCTCCAGGGAGCGCGGCAGGGTGCGACGCAGGAAGTAACCGAAGAACTGCAGGTAGCCAAGGCCCGTCATCATGCCCAGCACCGGCGGCAGGTGCAGCAAGACGTGGCAGGCCACGGCGGTGGCCACGGTGAGCAGGAAGAGGGCGATGATGCGTCGCGCGCCGCGCTTCAGCCAGACGTCCTCTTCCAGGCTGGCCGGCTTGCGGTTCTTGATGAAGATGCTCATCACCACGGCCGGGATCAGGAAGTTGACCAGCGACGGCACCAGCAGTTCGAAGAACTCCTGGAACTCGATCAAGCCGGCCTGCCAGACCATCAGGGTGGTGATGTCGCCGAAGGGGCTGAAGGCGCCGCCGGCATTGGCCGCCACCACGATATTGATGCAGGCCAGGTTGATGAAACGCTTGTCGCCCTCGGCGACCTTGGTCACCACCGCACACATCAGCAGGGCGGTGGTCAGGTTGTCGGCGATCGGCGAGATCAGGAAGGCCAGCACGCCGGTGATCCAGAACAGCGAGCGGTAGCTGAAGCCCTTGCGGACCATCCAGGAGCGCAGTGCATCGAATACCCGGCGCTCGTCCATGGCGTTGATGTAGGTCATCGCCACCAGCAGGAACAGCATCAGTTCGGTGAATTCGAGTAGGGTCACGCGGAAGGCGTGCTCCGACTCGGCGGGCATTCCCGCCTTGACATAGACCCAGCCGATCAGCGCCCAGATGATGCCGGCCGCGACCAGGACCGGCTTCGACTTGCGCATGTGGATCTTCTCTTCGGCCATGACCAAGGCGTAGGCCAGCACGAAGACGGCGACGGCGAGGAGGCCCACGAAGGAGCCGGTCAGGTCGAGTTCGCCGGTGGCGGCGAGTACGGGCCCGCTGGCCAGCAGAGAGAGCGCGGCGAGCACGAGCATGCCCGGCCAACGAGCGGGTTGCCGTGGCGTGGGGGGTATACGACAGGTTGTCAGCATGGCTGCGATCATCCTGAGGCAGGAGGTGGGGGAAGGGTTAAAAAGCGGCAAAATCTTATCACAGAGTGTTGCGATGCAGTATGCCACTTATTTATTACCCCCGATTCTTTGGTAGGGGGAGCGTTCAGTCCTGGTTTGCAGGGGACTCGGGTTGGGTGCCTAGGGCTTCCTGCCACTGGCTCACCGTGACCTCCTCCAGATCCTCTTCCGGCGAGGGACGGCGGCGTTCATACCAGCGCCGCGGACGCAGCAGGCGAACCTCGGGTTGGCCCTTCTCGAGAGATACCCCAGCGGCCAGGATGCCCAGGCGTGCATAGAGGGAACCCTCCGGCACGCCGTCGCGAATGACCAGGTCCGCGAGCATCTCCAGGGGGCCGCCCGTCAGGCGCGCGTTGCTCAGCTGCAGGGTATCGTCTTTCAATTGCAACCGGGCGTTGCCACGGATGTCCTTCACCGTCAGACGCCGACTCAACCACTCCCACTCCCGGGCGCTCGATAGGAACAGGCGTGTCAGCAGGCCGCTATCGCGCATCGCCATCTCGAGTCGAGCATCGAGTTGCAGGGGGCGGGTCCAGTTCAGTTGGCCTTCGGTGATATCGAGCCGCGCCCACCAGCCGGCCTCGCCACGCGTCTGCTCATCCCGGCGCTGGATGTTGTCCAGTCGAAGCCGCGAACCGGAGGCATCGAAGCGACGGCTGACCAGGTCGCCATCCCGCAGGTGGGCCTCGAGTCGCAGGTCGCCGTCCAGACGCTGCTCGCCGAACCGGATGGTCGTGTCGAAGGCCTGCAGGGTGAGGTCGCCGCGTGCCCGGAGGCCCTCGAGGTGCAGGTCCACTTCCAGTCCGGCACGACCGCCCAGCAATGCCAGCCCCGAGCCCTCCGGTAGGTAGGCGTTATAGCGAGAGAGGTCATCCACCTCGGCGATGGGCAGCTGGACGCGAGTCGTGAAGTTCTGCAGCGAACGGTCGTCATGGTCGAGGCCGAAGTGCGGCGTTTCGGTCTCGAGGCTGAAGTGACGGCCCTCGACATGCGCCTGTGCCTCGCCGATGCGGTGCAGGCTGAAACGGGGCAGCGTCAGGCTCAGCCGGGCTGCCGGCGCCTCATGCGCGCCGTCGAGCTCGGCCTCGAGCCGGCCTCGGCCATTGGCCGTGAAGTCGAGGAAGCCGACCGCCAGGTCGTCGGCCTCGACCAGCAGCTGGCTGCCCGGACGTAGCTGGCCATTCGTGACGTGCAGGCTGGCCCTGAAACGGCCGTTACCGGCCACGGTCAGGCCGTGAGCAGAAGGCAGGAAGTCATCGAGGAAGCCAAGGTTGGCGATCATCCCATCGAGTACCAGGTCTCCGTCCAGCCCCGGCGTTGGTCCCTCCCGGCCAGGCATCGGCAGTGGGCCGAGACGTGCCTCATGGGCCACGATCCGGGTGCGCAAGCGTGGGCCCGAGGCCGCCGCCTGCATCGCCAGCCGAGACCCGGAGAGGTCCAGGCGGCCGTTGTCCAGATTGGCTTCCCGCACCTGGAGATCCAGTGCCAGCTCTCCTTCCACCTCCTTGCCGAGCAGGCGGCCGACGATGTGCTGCCCGGTCAGGTCGATCTGGCCACGGGCCAGCCCGTCCTTGACCTCGATCCGGCCGCGAGTGGTGGCCCTTCCGGACCGCAGTGTCACCGCTACGGCCGCGGGCAGGTAAGGCTGCAGCACCGCGATATCGGGTATGGCGGCGTCTTGCCAGGAGAGTGACAGCCGCGGGCTTGACAGCGGGGCACCGGCTTTCGCGATATCGCTCTCGGTGGTCAGGGCCAGTCGACCGTCCCGCATCAGCAGCCCACCGTCGGAGGATCTCGATACGCGGGTCTCTTCCAGGCTGGCGTCCACCCGGGCCACGGGCCGGCCCAGAGCCTCCTGCCAACTGGCCGTGACGCTGCCTCGTCCCCGGACATCCAGACCCAGCAAGCGGGCACGCAATGACTCGGTGGTCACGGCCAGGCGGCTGCCCGAGGCCGGCCGGCCCTGCTCCAGCTGCAGGCTGGCCACCAGGTCGCCACCGCCTTCCAGCGTCAGGCCACCGTCGAGGGTATGTGTCAGGAAGTCATCGAGGACATCGAGGCGGGCGACGCGGCCCCTGACGACGACTCGGCCATCCAGCGCCGGTGGTCCATCTCCATCGATCAGCTCGGCCAGGGGCGCCATCGAGGTCAGGATCGCCTCTTCGAGGGTGATCTCGGTGGTCAACGGCAATTCGTCTCCCACGCCACGTGCCGAAACCTCGAGATGGGTGCCTGTCAGGTCCAGCCGTTGCTCGCGTGGATCGATCTCGGGCAGTGCCAGATCCAGCGTCATGCTGCCTTGCAGCGCCCGCCCGGCCAGGGTCAGGGCCACTTGGTCGCCGACAAGGCGGAAATTGCCCTCGAGCAGGCCGTCTCGATACGCCAGGTATCCCTCCAGTTGTGCACTGCCACCCTGCAGGGCCAGTGGGCCGCCCTCGGGCAGGTAAATCGCCAGGGCGCCAGCGTCAGGCAGGCGGGCATCCTCCCATTCGAGCCTAGCGGAGGTCAGTTGCCGCGGGGTGTCGGCGAGGTCAGTGCCGAGCACGCGGGCGGAGAGATGGAAGCGCCGGCTGGTCATGAACGGGTTGGCCAGCCCGGCCCGTCGCATCAGCATCTCGTCGAGGGTCACCCCGAGCTCCATGACCGGCCCCTCATCGCTTTCCACGACCCGGCTGGTGACGCGGCCGCTGCCGTTCAGGCGGTAGCTCGCGGAGCCGTCATCGGGGGTCGCCCGGCCCGGCCTGGCCCCATGCTCAGGGGTCTCGGCAGGTGTCAGCAGTGCCCGCTCATCCAGTGCCACCTGCAGCGCTGGGGAGTCCAGCTCAAGGTGGCTGCCGGGCGCGAGCTCGCCCCGCTCGAGCGCGAGCTCGCCGGTCAGCCTGCCGTGGCCGGCCAGGTCGAGCCAGCCCAACTGGCGCAGGTAGGGGGTGAAGACGTCCCAGGCATCGGCCTTGGTATCCAGGGACAGCGTTCCCGAAACGAAACGGATCGCTGCCAGGTCGGGGTATTCGCGCCAGCGGAAGGGGGCCACCTGAAAGTCGGTCGCCAGGCGGATGTCGTTGGCCAGCACCGTGCTGCCGCGCCTGATTCGGGCCTTTTCCATGCCGAGCTCGAGCCCCCGGATCGACACCTGGCCATCGTCCAGCCGCAGGTCGGACAGCGCGAGCTCGCCATTACCCTCCAGGCGGAGGTCGTCAAGACCGAAACGGCGTAGCCCTTGTGCCGTAAAGCGGGAAATTGCCAGACGGCGGTCGAGCAGCGCCGGCAGCGAGATCCGCAGACGGGCTCGGTCCATCGTCAGTTGCAGAGGCGGGGCCTCGCTCTCGATGTGCAGCCCCTCCAGGGTGAGTTGCCCGGGAAAGGCGCTCCAGCCCGACTCCCAGCGGATCGACATGCCGGCCTTCTCGGCCAGCCACGCCTGGGTGTATCGGGCGTTGATCAGCCCGTTCGCCACGACCAGGTACAGGGCGAAGGCCAGCAAGGGCACGGCCATCATCCAGGTCTGGCGTCGATGTCTGGGTGAAAGAGCATTCGGGCGTTGCATACGGCTTCCTCGAGCTGAGGGGTCCGGGGTCATGTTACATGGCCTCGTCAGCCTGCGTTGCCATGGGGTTTTGTGGCATCATCTGCCTTCCCGGCAACCGCCGGCAGGGTACAGACCGCCAACGACGCAGGCATACAGTGCATGTTTCTCGATGATTTCCATACGCTTACGGACGGGCGTATCCGCATTTCCGCACATCAGGCCAGCCAGTTCGCCAAGCGCATTGCCGGCGACTACAACCCCATCCACAATCCGGATGCGCGTCGCTTCTGTGTGCCCGGCGACCTGCTCTTTGCCCTGGTGCTGGAACGCTTCGGTCTCTCCCAGCGCATGACCTTCCGCTTTCTGAGCATGGTCGGGGATGGTACGCCGCTGTGTTTCAGCGAGCAGCCGAATGGTCGGATTCGCATCTGCGACGAGAACGGCAAGTGTTACCTGGAGGTCGAGCGTAGCGGCGAGACGACCCGCGACGCGGCGGTGGTGGAGGCCTTCACCCGCCGCTATGTGGCTTTCTCGGGCAAGAACTTTCCCCACTACCTCAAGCCGCTGATGGAGGAGAAGGGGGTGATGTTCAACCCGCGTCGCCCGCTGGTCATCTATGACAGCATGGGCTTCTGCCTGGAGCGCCTGGATGCCCCCGCGCCGGGCCTGGAGTTCGTCGATTCCTCGCTGGAGGTGGCCGGCAAGCGCGGCGATGTGCTGCTGGAGTTCCGCATCCTGGCGGACGGCGAGGCGATCGGCACCGGCTCCAAGAAGCTGGTGGTCAGCGGGCTCTGCGACTACGACGCCGAGGCCATGGACGAGGTGGTCGCCGAGTTCTACCGTCTCAAGGCCGCCCACGAGGCCGAGGCCTGAGGCGACATCGCCTGCCCCGGAGCTCTCAGGCCACCACGGTGACAGGGCAGGGCGCAGGCGGTGCCGTAAGATTCAGGAATTGTCTCGCCAGAGGATGACGACCCGATGATGCGTACGCTGCTGCTGGAGGCCGATGGCCGAGTGACGAGGGGCGGGGAGGAGCTGATCGTGCGCTGGCGCGATGATGTCGGGAGCCGCATCTGGATCGACCTGCAGGGCGAGGGCCAGGCACGCGAGCGGGAACTGCTTGAGGCCTTTGGCTGCCACCCCCTGGCCATCGACGACGCCCAGCGCGACCGCCACCCGCCCAAGATCGAGGAGTTCGAGACCCATACCCTGGTCCTCTATCGCGGTATCTCCTCCTTCGATGCCGAGCTCAACTTCACGCCCCAGCAGGTCGCCTTCTTCCTCGGCGAGCGCTCCCTGATCAGCCTGCACCCCGGCACCGCGCTGAGCATAGACCGCCTGCTGGCCCACGAGGGCGAGACGCTGCTGCGCCGCTCCCCCGAGCATGTGGCGCTCAGGGTCATGTACGTCTCCGCCGGCTACTACCTCGACAGCTTGCTCGAGTTCGAGAATGCCCTCAGCGACCTGGAGGACGAGCTGATGGAGGACGGCAGCGATGCCCTGATGCGCCGGGTCATCGCCTATCGTTCGCGGCTGGTGAAGATGCGCCGGGTATTCCGCTATCACGTCGGCATCACCCAGGAACTCACCGCCTACGATTACGAGCACCTGCCCCGCGACAACGAGGACACCCTGCACGCCATCAACGACGTGCACGAGCGCTTCGAGCGCCTGCACAGCCTGACCCAGATGTACTACGACATCTGCGGCGACCTGATCGACGGCTACATCTCGCTCTCCTCGCACCAGCTCAACATCACCATGCGGGTGCTCACGGTGATCACCGCCATCTTCGTGCCGCTCACCTTTGTCGCCGGCATCTACGGCATGAACTTCGCGCACATGCCGGAGCTCGCCTATCGCTGGGGCTACTTCGCGGTGCTGGGGGCGATGCTCGTCATCGGCCTCGGCCTGCTGTGGCTGTTCCGGCGCCGGAAGTGGCTGTGAGCCTGGCCGTCGTCACGGCACGTTGACGCGGCGCCCTTAGCCTGGACGAGGCCAGCCTCTAGTCTCGGGGGACTTTCCCCTTTCCTGGCCCCGACATGCACCCACAGCAGGCCGAGGCCCGAGCGTGGCGATCCAGCCGACCATCGCCGCCGCCGTGCTGGGGCCGTTGGGGCTGGGGATCATCGGCCTGCTGGCCTGGCGGATCCAGCGCGTCAAGAATCACTGACCACAGGGCCTCTCGACTTCTTGCAGGGCAGCGACAGGGGGTTGGCACTATGCTGGGGAAAGGCCCCTCCGGGCCTGACGCTCACCTTTACCCATTCGGGAGGTGCATCATGATAACGCCAACCATCCCCTGCAGTACCCTGCCTCGCGGGATGCTGCTTTCCCTGTTGTTAGCCGCACCGCTGGCCCTGGCCAGCGGCGGCCATGACTTGACCTTCCAGGGTGACGCCAGCTTCGGCGGCCCCCACGGCGGCCAGGCGATCCAGGTGGCCGTCGTCGATGCCGAGACCGGCGAGGTCGTGGCTAAGGAGTCCGCTAGCGTCTCCGCTGACGGCGACCCAGCCTTCTCCTTCGACTTCCCCGGCGCCCTGCAGGACGGCAAGGGCTACGCGGTCCACTACTGGATCGACTCCAACTTCGGTGGTGGCAGCGAGGGCAGCTGCGATCCCATGAAGAATGATCACCAGTGGAGTATATCGCTGGAGCCCGCCAGCGACGTGGTCACCCATGTAGAAAGCCACAACCCTGGTGCGCAGTCGGACGTCTGCGCCACCTTCGAGTAACCTCCCACGTCAGGCCCGCGGTGCCGCCAGTCGGCCACGCGGGCCCTCCTGTCTTGCAATCGATGACTCGCTCGCCAGCCGGCCTCATGTCGAGGCGTGACTGCCGCTGCCGGCGCTCGAAGTGCGCGCCACCCTGGCCCGCAGGGCGAACAGCGCCAGGGCCAGCAGGCCCGCCAGCGCCATGAGCAGCAGCGGGAAGCTGTGCGTCCCGAGCCCCTCCAGCAGCAGGCCGGCCAGCGAGGGCACCGCCATGGCACCGCTGCCGGCTGCCAGGAAGATCAACCCGGTGGTGCGTCCGCTCATCGCCATCAGCTGGTTGCTCAACCCGAATAGGGTGGGAAAGATCGCCGAGGCGGCCAGCCCGAAGAGCAGCGAGACGGCGCCCAGCCCCAGCCAGTCCAGCTGCAGCGCCAGGGCGCTGGCCAGTCCCAGGGCCAGGCAACCGCGCAGCACCCACCAGGGCGAGAAGCGGCGCAGCAGCGGGATCGCCAGCAGGCGCCCCACCGAGAGCGCCAGCCAGAACAGGGTGGCCAGCATGGCGGCCTCCTCGCCGGGCATGCCGCGCAGGGTGGCGTAGGCGGTGACCCAGCCGGCGAAGGTGATCTCCATGCCCACGTAGAGGCCGAACATGAACAGGAACAGCGCCAGCCGCCAGGTATCGGCGGGCGGCATGGGGGCATCGCCCTCGCGGGCGGCCGGTGCCCGGGGGCTCTCCAGGCGGGCCAGCGGCCAGAGCAACAGCAGTGCGTAGAGCGCCACCGCCCAGAAGGCCCAGGCGAAGTGGCCGGTCAGCGCCAGCATCGCCACCAGCACCAGCGGCACCAGGGTGTTGCCCAGCCCGAAGCAGAAGTGCAGGGCGCTGATCCAGGGTGGCGAATCCTTGCCGTGGGCCCACAGCAGCAGGGTGTTGGAACCGGCATTGGCCGAGACCTCGGCCAGGCCCAGCAGGAAGACGGCTCCGGTCAACATCGCCAGTCCCTGGCTGAACGGCACCGCCGCGAGCCCCACCGCCATCAGCAGCAGCATGGCGGCCAGCACCCTGTGGCCCGGAAAACGGTCCACCAGCCGCCCCGAGAGCAGCGAGCCGAGCATGTTGCCCAGTGCCCGAGCGGTGAACAGCACCGAGATCTGGCCCATGCTCGAGCCAGTCATCGCTGCCAGTTGCGGCAGCGCTGGCCCCAGCAGGCCGCCGCTCATGCCGACGGCCAGCATGACCAGGAAGTAGCGCTGGGTGACTCGGCGGGCGTGGAGCGTCGAGGCCGGCATATCCCCTCCTTGGCAGAGTAAAGGGCGCGATTGTGCCATCTTTGCTCGCCCGGCGACTCCTCCCCGCCTACGCCTCCTGCTTGTCGACTGCGGCCAGCACCCTCGCCCCAGCCCCAGCCGACACGCGATTACCGCCCGAGGCCTTGCTGAGGTACATGGCGCTGTCGGCGTGGTCGAGAAGCTCCTCCAACGACTCGCCCTGTTCGGGATAGGAAGCGACACCGATACTGATAGATGGCTGGTTGTGCCTCGTGGGAGTGATGACATGCTGCATCATTTTCTTGCCCCCGGCCGCATCGGTATCGGGAAGCAGCATCACGAACTCGTCACCGCCATAGCGAGCCAGGACGTCACTGCTGCGCTTGCATGCCTGAAGACGTTTCGCCAGGTCCAGGATGGCCCGATCACCGGCGCCGTGTCCCTCGCTATCGTTGATGTTCTTCAGGCCATCCATATCGATGACGACGACACAAAAGGGACGCTGCGCACGCCTGCCCATTTCCTGGATCGGGCTGGCCAGGTCATCGAAGGCGCGTCGGTTGAACAGGCCGGTCAATGTATCCCGGCTGGCCATCTTCAGCAGGGTGCGATTGGAGACATGGATGGTATGCACCAGGGCTGCGGTGAGGTAGCCGACGATCAGCAGGGCGATGATACTGGTGCCGATTGGCGCCAGGCTGTCGGTTGCCAGGATCTCGGTGCCCTGCAGATGGAGCAGCAGCAGCTGGCATGCCGCAATCGCCGCCACCTCGAGCATCGTGTGAATAACACCCAGGGTCAGGGCGCTGGTGATGACCGCGAGCAGGTAGAGACTCGTCAGCGGGCCGGTGACGCCCTCGGTGCCATAGAGGAACCAGGTAATGAAGCCGATCATCGCCCAGGTGTGCAGAGCCAGCAGCCAGCGCTGTCGTTCCCCGAAGAAGCGCAGCCGGCTGGCCAGCAAGCTGAAGCCGAAATAGCCGAAGGTCGCTGCCAGCACACTCAAGCCCCCTTCGTCGGGAAGGCCGATGATCACCAGATAGAGGATGACGAGCGTGACCAGCAGCCATTCGATCTGATACAGGCCGGCAGAGAAGCCCTGGATCTGGACGCCCTCAGGATCCCATTCCAGCGGCGGCAGGGGGTCTTGTTCGGACATGGGATGGTCTCGCTGGTGGAGGAGATGCTGGGTATCACGCTACTTGATGTATGGCGGCGCTTCACCTCGATGATGTATCGGCAGTTCCACGCAGCGGGTCGAGCAGCTCGCTCAGGCCGTTGTGGTCGATCTCGTGCATGAGGTGCAGCAGCCGGCCGATCTGGCCCTCGGGAAAGCCCACGCGGGCGAACCAGTTGAGGTAGGGGCCGGGCAGATCGGCGATCAGGCAGCCCGCGTGCTTGCCGAAAGGCATGCGCAGGGTGACCAGTTTCTCAAGGTCTTCGGGGTTCACTATGCTCGCTCCATGACGGACAGCGGCGACCTTACCATGCCCGATGTAACGCTCGAAGGGCCCATCGGGGTGATCGGCAGGGCAATCGCACGTCGATAATGAGTCTCAAGCATCGAGCGACACCACCCTGTGGAAGCTCAGTTTACTGAGCGATTGGCGCCGCCACCCAGGCTCTGGCCCGGCCGCCTGTCCAGCCGCGGCGCCTTACTCCAGTCGCTGGGCGAGGTCCGCCAGGAAGGCCTGGATGCGCGCCGCGTTGGTGCCTACATCGCTGCGGCCGAGCCGCGAGGCGGAGCGCATGTCGACCCGCACGCCGTTCGGCGTCTCGGTCAGGCGGATCACGACGTCGTCCTTGAAGCCGAACCAGGTGGTGGTATCGGTAGCCTCCAGCCTGGCCTCGCCCACCGCGGCGATCTCCCAGCCGGCGTCGCGCGCCGCGGCCTCGGCGGCAGCCAGCACCTCGGGGAGGGGCGCGTCCAGCATCAGCGGCCGGATCGCCGGATAGGCCTTGCGCTGCTGGCGGGCGGACGCCTCGCCGGGGTAGTCCACGGCATTGGGCGCGGCCTCCCGGGCCTCGACCAAGGCCTCGAAGGCGGGCGGGTCCTGCATGTCGGTGGTGATGTCGTGGATGGGCGGTACCGTCCTGGCCTGCTGCAGCTGCATCCAGGGCACCGCGACCAGCACCAGACCGGCCAGGATCACCAGGGCACCGAGCAGCGCCGGGAGAGCGCGGCGGGTGAAGGCGGCGATGATCAGCCCCACCAGGCCCAGCCCGGCGGCGCCGAGAGCGATGAAGGCACCGTAGCGCAGCATGCTGAAGGCATCCCCCAGCGCGAGCAGCCCGGCGCGATAGGCCGGTCCCGCGCCAGCCATGGAGAGGGCCGCCAGGATAGCCAGGATGCCCCCGGCCAGTGCCACCTTGAAGGCCAGTCCCGCGCCTTGATGTTCCGATGTCATGCGGTCTCGTGTCATGCCGGTTCCTCGCGTCGGTCAGCCCATGTCGGACGGCGGCACCGCTGCCGGGGAGACGTGCTCGTCATGCCCCGGTGCATGGGCAGAAGAGGGTCAATCCAGCACGATCAGATGATTGGGCAGTTCGTTGCGCTCGTGAGTGGCCGGTACCTGCTCCTTGAGATGTTCGCCACAGGCCTCGATGCACTCCAGGAACCCCTGCAGGGTTTCGCCGGCTTTTACCTGCTGGGTGAAGGCCGCCACGATGGATTGCCAGGTCTCGTCGCTGATACGTGCCGAGATGCCCCGGTCGGCCAGGATTTCCACATACCGCTCGGCTTCGGAGACGAAGATCAGCATCCCCGTTCCCCCCTCGGTATGGTGCAGGTCCTGTTCCAGGAACTGCCGCCGGGCGAGGTTGGCCGCCCGCCAATGGCGAACCGATCGCGGGATCAGCCGCGTGGTGAGGGTGGGGATGCGGAACACCAGTCCCAGCACGATGAAGGTCGCCCACTGCACCAGCGTCAGCTCGTAGGCCGTCAACCAGCCGGGAAAGTAATTGACCGTACCGGGCACCACCAGGGCCAGCAGGCCGGCCCAGAGCAGCGGGATATAGGCGTAGTTGTCCGCTCGCGGCGCCAGCACGGTGACCAGCTCGGCATCGGTATCGCGTTCGACTCGATGAATCGCCTCGGCTACCTGGCGTTGCTCGTTTTCATTCAATAAAGCCATGGGGATCGTGATCTCCGAATCCTGATTGTCGTGTCGGTGTCGCCACCGGCCGGAATGCTGAGTTACCAGCCACCGGAAGCGCCGCCGCCACCGAAGCCGCCGCCTCCGCCGCCGAAACCACCCCCGCCGCCGAAGCCGCCGCCACCGCGCGACCTGCCGCCAACAGCACCGCCCAGCAACATGCCGGCCAGCAGGCCGCCGCGACCGCCGCGTACCAGGGTCATGACGATCACGAACATCACGAAGAAGAGAATCGATGCCGGTCCTTCAGGCCCCTGCTCCCGAGCCGGGGCGCTGGAGGTGGTGCTGGTGTCCATGGGCTCGCCGCCCAGCACCTGGATCATCGCCTCCACGCCCTCGGTGATGCCGCGGGCGTAGTCGCCCTCGCGGAAGGCCGGCGTCAGGATCTGGTTGATGATCACCGAGGACTGGGCGTCGGTCAGGCGACCCTCGAGGCCATAGCCGACCTCGATGCGCACCTTGCGCTCGTTCGGCGCGACGATCAGCAGGGCGCCGTTGTCCTCCTCTGCCTGGCCGATGCCCCAGTGGCGCCCCAGCTGATAGCCATACTCCTCGATGGTGACGCCCTGCAGGTCCGGCAGGGTCGCCACCACCAGTTGCTCGGTGGTGGCGTCTTCGTGGGCCGCCAGCCGCTCGCTCAGGCGTGATTCGGTGGCCTGGTCCAGCAGTTCGGCCTGGTCCACCACACGGCCGGTCAGTTCGGGAAAGCCGAGTTCCTGTCCTTCAAGTTCCTGTCCTTCAAGTTCCTGGGCCTGGACGTCTTGTGCCTGAAGGCCAAGGGCCCCCGTCAACAGCAACGCCAACAGCGGAATACGCAGAAGATTACTCATTCAAACTCCACCTGGGGGGCCTGGTCCGCGTTCTCGGTCGTGGCTTCGAAGGTCTCGCGAAGCGGCATGTCGCTATAGAGGAAGCTGTGCCACAGGCGGCCGGGGAAGGTGCGGATCTCGGTGTTGTAGCGCTCGACCGCGGTGATGAAATCGCGCCGCGCCACGGCGATGCGGTTTTCAGTACCCTCCAGCTGCGACTGCAGGGCCAGGAAGTTCTGGTTCGACTTCAGGTCGGGATAGCGCTCGGACACCGCCATCAGTCGGCTCAGCGCGCCCGTCAGTTGCTGCTGGGCCTGCTCGAACTGACGCATCTTTTCCGGGTCGTCCAGCGACTCGGCGTCGATCTGGATGGACGTGGCCTTGGCCCGCGCTTCCACCACGGCGGTCAGGGTCTCCTGCTCCTGCCGGGCAAACCCCTTGACCGTCTCGACCAGGTTGGGGACCAGGTCCGCGCGCCGCTGGTACTGGTTCTCCACCTGCGCCCAGGACGACTTCACCTGTTCGTCATAGGTGGGGATGTTGTTGACGCCGCAACCGGTCAACAGCATCGCCATGATCAGCACAAGGGCCAACCGCCAGACGCGAGGGTCGGGGAGCGTGGTGTGTTTCGTCAGCATGGGGTGAGTCATCCCTGTCATCGCGATTCGATGACGTCCAAGGTACAGCATCAGCTTGATGCGAAGGAAGCGATGCCAGGCCGACACGCCACCCGGCAGCAAACAGGGCGGCCCCGGGCGATGCAAAGCCTCGCCGAGTGATGGACAATGTGGCTTTACTGATGTTCGCCGAGCGCCTTGACGACGTTGATCGACACCCTGCAACGAGGTCCCATGAATCCCACCATCGAGCTGCTCAAGTCCCACCGCTCCGTCCGCAAGTTCACCGACCAGCCGGTTTCTCGCGAGCTGCTGGAGATGCTGATCGAGGCCGGCCAGGCCGCGGCCACTTCCAGCCACGTCCAGGCCTACAGCGTCATCCATGTGAAGGCCCCCGAGAACCGCGAGGCGATCGCCGAGCTGGCCGGCGGCCAGTCGTACGTGGCCACCGGCGGCGCCTTCCTGGTGTTCTGCGCCGACATGAAGCGCCCCACCGAGGCCGCCGAGCGCACCGGCGCCCGGGTGGTGCGCGGCATGACCGAGCAGCTGCTGGTGGCCAGCGTGGACACCGCCCTGATGGCCCAGAACGTGGCCATCGCTGCGGAATCGGAAGGGCTGGGCATCTGCTACATCGGCGGGATACGCAACAACCCCCAGGCGATCAGCGACCTGCTGGGGCTGCCGGACCACGTCTTCCCGGTGTTCGGCATGTGCCTGGGCTATCCGGCCCACGATCCGGACGTGAAGCCGCGCCTGCCGGTGGCGGCGATCCTCAAGGAGGACCGCTACCGCGACGACCGCGAGCTGGTGGCGGCCTATGACCAGACCATGCACGCCTATTACCAGTCGCGGAAAGGCGGGCCCAAGGACACCAACTGGTCGCAGAACCTCACCCCGCTGTTCGACACCAAGCTGCGCCCCCACATGCGTGACTTCCTGGTCAAGCGCGGCTTCGAGATGAAGTGAGCCACGCCTCAGCCGTGGATGTAGCGCAGGCGGGCGCCGCGCATGACGATCCCGCGCGGCATGAACATGCCCCAAGTGCCCAGCAGGCCCGCTGCCAGGGCGGGGATGTCCCGCGGGTCGCTCCAGGTCAGCGCCGCCACCGCCAGGGTGGCGGCTGAGTTCAAGGGGCACTCCAATCGGCAGCAGCCCCTCGCTCTTTGAGTAGCCACAACCCCAGCCCGGCGACAGCGAGCCCCAGGATGGCGAAGAGCATGAAGGCGGTGACATGGCCTTCGGCCCCGACCAGCCAGCCGGCCAGCGGAGAGCCGGCGATCTGGCCAACCGAGGTGGCGAGCAACGGCATCACCGGGGCGAAGGAGGGCGCCTCGGTCATGATCTGGGTGCTCCTGACCAGGTAGAAGCCGCTGAGGGTCATGTACCCGGTGCCGAACAGGGCCGCGGATACCAGGGCGAGGGCGAAATTGCCGGGATCGAAGGCCAGCAGCGCGAGGCTGGCAGACATCACCATGAGGCCAGCAGCATGGCTCGCGGCCGGCCCGAAGCGGGCGATGAGATCACCGGCGCCAGCGCCCAACAGCCCGCCGAGGCCGACGGCCAGCCACATCCAGGCGGTCTGGCTCGGCGCGAGCCCCCCGGCGTTGATCACCGCATCCGGGGCAAACACCCAGTAGGCCGCGCTCACGCCTCCTATGCCGACGGCCAGGCCGCTCAGCCGGGCGATCCCGAGCCATTGCTCACGGCTCGCCGGCAGGGCGACGGGTCGGGACTGCGACGGTGAGGGACGTTGACCATCCCGAGGCAGATAGCAGAGGGCCGCCAGGGTGCCCAGGGCCGCCAGGGCGGCGAACCCGATATAGGCACTGCGCCAGGCCTCCGCCCAGATCAGCACCGCCGGCATGGCGAGCGCGATGCCCAGGCTGGTGCCCGCATTGATGGTGGCGTTGACCCGCCCGCGCAGGACCCAGGAGGGCACGACCCGGTGAACCGCCTCCGCCATGACCGGCGATGACAGCCCGGTGCTGATCCCGCAGATCAGCACCCCGGCGGCCAGCAGCAGCGATGACGGCGCCAGGGCAATCATCATCAGCCCGATCCCGGCCAGGCCGACGGCCGCGACCCCCGTGCGGCGAACCCCGAGGCGGCGTATCACCCAGGTAGCGGCGAGGATCGCGAAGACGAAGCTCAGGAACGGCAGGGCGCCGATCACACCCGCCATGGTCGGGGAGATCGTCAGCTCGTCGCGCATCGTGGGCAGGAAGAGCCCGAACACGAAGCGGGCCAGGCCGTAAGTGATGGCAATGATCCCGCTGCCAAGGGCGGCCATGCCGAGGGGGGGCAGTGGTCTCATCGGGTCTCGCTCCGGGCGGTGGCGAGGAGGGTGTCGACCACCGCCCGCGTGTCGGCCAGCGCCGTCTGTGCACCCAGCAGGGCCACCGCCGTATTGCTGCCTTCCAGCACCACGAAGAGGCGTCGCGCCAGGCCGGCGTGGTGGTCCAGCCCATCGCGTGCCACGGCGGCTTCCAGGCGCGCCAGCAGGTCGGTCTTGGCGGCCGCCGCCAGGGCGTGGATCTCGGCGTTGTGCTCGGCGAACTCGCCCATCGCCTTGGCCATGATGCAGCCATGCTGGCTGTAGCGTTCCAGCCAGTTGCCATGCGCATCGACCAGGGCTCGGGTCACCTGGCCCGGCGAGGCCGAGGCCGTCGCCGCATCGAGGCTGGCGATGAAGCGCTCATGGCGAGCCGCCAGGACGGCTGCCACCAGGGCCTCCTTGGAGGCGAAGTGGTTGTAGAGCGTCATGCGCACCACCCCGGCGGCCGCCACGATGCGGTCGATCCCGGTGGCGTGGAACCCCTGTTCATAGAAGAGTCGCTCGGCCGTGGCGAGCAGCTGGTCGCGTTTGGAGGCGGGCATCGATGGTTGTTCCTGTATAGACTGATCTATCTAAATACGGAATCATATGAATACAGGGAACCCAGTGGTGTCAAGCGAGCGATCGAGCGAAGTCCAGCAAGAGCGCCGAAAAGGGCTCGCGGCATAGGGTACGGGACTGCTCGAGGGCGGCGATGGCACCGGGAACATCGCCGGCTTCCAGGTGGCCGAGCGCTGCCACTACTTGCCGCTGGGCGGCCTGCTCGGCCTCGAGCAGTTGCGTAAGCTCCATGCCGCAGCGGCGGCAGTGGCTGTCGCCGTCGCCGCTGCGGCGAGCACGGCAGTTGGGGCAGCGTTGCATCACGGCTCCAGATAGAAGACCAGGTCGGAGAGCTCATCCGTGGCCCGCGCCAGGGCGGCGATATCACCGCTGGCCAAGGCATCCTGGACACTCTCGATGTTGTCTACCAGGTCTTCCCGGTCCTCGGGGTTGGCGCCTTCCATCAGTCGCTCGGCCTTCTCGATCAGGGCCTGCGCCTGGACCGCCTCGCGCTGTGCCGACTGGACCGGTTGGGCCTCGCCCTCGATGAGGGAGGACAGGCGCTGACGCGCGTCACTGAGCTCCTCCTGCTCGAAACGGGCGGTGGCGTTGTCGATGGTGATGTGTTTCTCCAGGCCGGTGCGTTTCTCCCGGGACGTGACGTGCAGGATGCCGTTCAGGTCCAGCGAGAAGGTCGTGATGATCACGTTGCCGGCAGGGACGTCGCTGAGACCTTCGATGCGGAAGGAGCCGATCTCGGTGTTGTTGAGGGCATCGGGATCCTCGCCCTGATAGACGAAGACGTCGATGGTCGTCTGGCCGTCCTCGAAGGTGTAGAAGGCTTCGCTCTTGGTGACCGGGATGGGGGTGTTCTTATGAATCAGCGGGATGAAGGTGTAGGGATAGAGCTCGCCCAGACGGTCCGATAAGGCGCTGGTGCCGAAGGTGTAGGGCGTCACGTCGACCAGCACGTTCGCCGTCACCGGCTGCCCGCCGATGACCGCCGCCTGGATCGCGGCCCCGGTGGCGACACATAGCTCCGGGTCCACCTCGCTGCGCGGTGCGATTCCCAGCTCCTCCTCGAGCCATTGCTGGATCAAGGGTGTGCGGGTCGCCCCTCCTACCAGCAGTACTTCATCCACATCGGCCACCGTGAGTTCGGCGCCATCCAGGGCGATGTGCATCGCCTCGAGGGTTTCGTCGATGAAGGGCGTGATCATCGTCTCGTAGTCCCGGCGATCAAGCTCCAGGGACAGGTGGATGGGGTGTCCGTCGTGCTCTAGCAGATACTCTTCCTCGATGCGGGCGTAGGGCGCATCGCTGAGCGCGATCTTGGCCGTCTCGGCGGCACGTCCGAGGCGTGCCATGGCGGCGCGGTCGCCGCTGGGGTCGACCCCTTGCTCGGTCTTCAGCCGCTCCACCAGGAATTCCACGATCCGGCTGTCGAAATCGTCGCCGCCGAGACGGTTGTTGCCGTGACTGGCCAGGACCTCGGTAACCTCCTGGCTCAGGCGCACCACCGAGACATCGAAGGTCCCGCCCCCCAGGTCATAGACCAGCAAGGTCTTGGCCTCGGCGTGGCCGCTCTCATAGGCCAGGGCCGCAGCGGTAGGCTCGTTGATGATGCGCACCACTTCCAGGCCGGCCAGTTCGCCGGCATCGCGGGTGGCCTGGCGCTGGGCGTCGGAGAAGTAGGCCGGCACGGTGATCACAGCTTTGCCCACGGCCTCGCCCAGGTGCTCCTCGGCGGCGCGCTTGAGGCGGCGCAGGATGAGAGCGGATATCTCCTGCGGCGTGTAGACCTGTTCCCCCATCGTGACCTTCTGGTCATCGCCCATGCGTCGCTTGATGGAGCGTACGGTGCGTTCGGGGTAGAGGGCGTACTGGTTGCGGGCGACCTGACCCACCAGCAGGGCGCCGTCGTTGGCCAGGCCCACTACCGACGGCAGCAGCCTGGCGCCATCTACGTCGATGATCTGCACCTTGCCGTCCTGGACGATGGCCACTTCGGAGTTGGTGGTGCCCAGGTCGATGCCGATAATGTTGTCGCTCAAGATTTTGTTTCCTCAGTGCGCTTGTTGACGATGACCTCTGCCGGGCGCAACAGGCGGTCGTGTTGCAGGTAACCGCTGCGCAGCTCGTCCACCACTTCGCCGTCTTCCCGGTCGGCCTTATGCACCACCTCGGTGGCGTGCATGGTATGGGGATCGAAGGCATGGCCCACGCTTGGCAGCGGTGAAACCCCACGCCGGATGAGGATGTCATCCAGACGCGCCAGGTTCATGGCTGAGCCGTCGGCCATCCCCGCGACGAACGTGCCCGCGCCGCCACGACGCGCCAGGAAACCCGGCCGATAGCGGCGAGCCTGCTCATGGCCGGCCCGCAGACGATCGCGCAGTTCCAGCAGCTCGAGCAACAGGCCGCGCTCGGCGTCGCGTTGCTGGTCTCGGGCCGATTGTTGCTGGCGCTCCAGTTCCTCGCCGAGGCGGGTGTTGCTCTGGCGCAAGGTGTCGAACAACTCCCGGAACTGATCGAGGGCGGCCTTGATCTGACGAGATTCGAGCTTCACCTCGTTCTTGAGCGCCGCCTGCTCGGCCAGCAGGGTAAACAGGTCCGGGGATTCGGCCTCCGCGGCTTCTCTTGTCTCTGCAAGCTGGGCGTGCTCTTCAGATTGGGCGTCGCCGGCCTCCAGATAGGCACGAAAACGCTCGACGAGCTGCTCCTTGGCGGCGGCGTCCATCACGATTCCCCGCGTAGCAGGGCCGCGAACAGCGCCGGGTCCGGGCGGCGCGGCTTACCCGTCGGGGCGGCCTTGTCCAGGATATCGCTCACCGTCGGCGGCGAGGTGTCGAACAGCTCGTAGCCGAGGCGGTCGCGGCGGGTGCGTAGCGCCTCATAGGCGCTGCGCAGGGCCTCGAAGCGTTGTGGGTCGCGCTCTGGGGGATGACGTTTGACGCCTGCACGATAGGCGGCCTCGATGTCGGCATCGGTGGCCTTGGCTGTCACCCCCAGGGTCAGGTAAGGGTCACTCATGTGAACAGGTCCGGCTGGTTAAAAGGATCATCATCGTCCGATGGCGCATCGTCTTCCACGGCATGCCCCTTGCTTTCCGTCCGCCGTTTGGGTCGCGGTGCCGGGAAAGGAGGAAGATCATCGGGATCGGCGCTCATCATGGCGCCGAGCATCTCGATCAGCGCCGGGCGACCCAGCTCCCGTTCGAGCTCCTTGAACTGGCGCTTCATGTCGCGACTCAGCCCCAGCATGTCGAGGAGCCTATCCAGTCCCATCAGGTTGATGAGCATAGGCAAGGCCTCGGGCCCCAGCTCCTCTCCCATCTCCGGCGGGAGGGGGGAATCCTCGAAGGAAGTAAGGCGCAGACTGTCGAGCACATTCAGCAGGCGCTCGGTGCTGCGCGTGTCGCCTTTTTCTCGGGCGTGCTCCAGGGCCCGCTCCAGTCGTCTGATGTCGGTTGAGCTCGCCTTCCACGGGGCACCCTTGTACTTGGCCTCGAAGGCATGAAAGGCAAATACGGGCGCGTCTTTCCAGCGCTTGAGGGCCGCCTGGGCGAAGGCTTGCCGAAGCGCGTCCCAGCGGCAGCGGCGCAGGGTCTCGCAGGCGGCTTCCATCTCCTGGAAGGAGAGCTCGAATTGGGCCGAGGCCTTCAGGACCTTCTCGAAATAGCGGGTCACCTCGGGCGGCAGCTTGCCACCGCTGTCCAGGTGCTCGCGCAGTTGGGCAAGGCAGGCCTTCAGGTCTTCAGCGCCTCGCGGTTGCGGCTTGGACAGGCCCAAGTCCGTGAACAGGGCCTTGGGCGGTTTGCCCACCGCCGCCGCTTCCAGCGCGATACTCAGTCCAGCGGCGAGGCCGTCGCCGAGACGCTGGTTCACCGCCCGCAAGGCTGAAGCGCCGGCCGGGGCATCGGTGGCCAAGGTTATCAGGGCGTCGACGATCTCCAGCTGGATGCCGAAGCGTTTGGACCGATCCCAGGCACTGGCCTGTTCGAGCTCCCGGCGGGCCAGGTCCGGGCGGGCATTGCGAAGCTGTTTGCGCGCATGGGCGAGGTGGGCCTTCATCAGGCGTTCCCGGGCCGTCTTGTTGATCGGGTCGATGGCCAGGATGCGTCGGGCGAAGCCTGCTGCCTTCTTGAAGGAGCCGCCCGCTACGGCCGTGTCCAGGGCCGCCGTCAGTACCTGGAGGTTCTCGGGCCAGCGAGCCAGTGCCGGCTCGAGGAGACGGCGCGTCTCCTTGAGCTCCCTGCCGCGCAGGTAGTAGGCGGTCAGGCGAAGATAGGCCTGTGGGGCATCCGGGTCGTAATCGAGACTCCTTTCGACGAGGTGGGCGACTGCCCGGTCCAGGGCATGGGGCTCCGCAGACGGCGTGGCGTGTGCCAGGATGTCCCCCGCCTGATCGACGCGCCGCAGCACCAGGGCGATGCGTAGCGCCTGGTCACTGCCGGGAGCTGGGGCATGGGGTTCTTCCAGGTGCTGGGCCAGGAGCTCCCAGCACTCTAGGGTGTACCACGGGTTGTCGCTGTATCGCTCGGCCTGCCAGGCGCCTACTTGTACTTTTTCCGCTTGCGAGAGGGAGCGTCCACCGGCCTCACGGGGCCAAGCGAGGCTCTGCGGGGCGTCATCGATCAACAGGCGCCGTCCCTGTTCATGCACCCAGTCGTCGCCCAGCTTGTCACGGTGACGGTACAGGAAGTGCAACAGCGCCTTGGGCGGCGGTTCGTCGCCCAGCTTGCGGGCCTCTTCGAACAGTGCCTGGCGCTCGGGGCTCCAGCCTCGCAGGGTCAGCGCGAAGCGACGGGTGGCCTTGCCGACATCGGCGAGGCGAGAGGCCAGTTCCTGTTCCGGTACCAGGGCGAGTTTGGTCGCTTGGCGTAGCGGCGCGAAGGCCGACTCGGCCGGCACCCTGGCCAACAGGGCCGCGGCCTGGGTCGGCTGCTCGGGCAGGCGCTGCATGGCCTTGAGGAGGTGCACGCCATCGCGGTAGGGCGAGCGGAACGGAATGGCGGCCAACGCTTGCTCCAGGGCTATGTCATCGCCGCTGCAATAGGCCGCTAGTGCCGCTTGCGCTGCCTCGCCGTGGACCACCACGGGATCCTCCGGCGCCAGGCCCTCCATGACCTCGGCTTCCCCGCTCAGGTAGTAGGCCGCCAACTGAGTCCGCAGTGCTGCCAGTTCGTCAGCAGGCAGTGTGTCAGCGGCCTGGTTGAATATCTTGACCGTCTCGTGGACGCGCCCCAGGCGCAGCAGCAAGGCGGTGTGTGCCAGGCGCAGCGGCGCGGCAGCCCCCAGCCGGTGGCGGTTCTCCCACATCACCAGCGCTTCCTTGAGCATGCCCTTCTCGGTGAGTGAGTGGGCACGGCTTTCGTAGGCCTGTGCCAGGCCCTCGCGCCACTCCTCCCGCTGCTCTCGTTTCAACAGCTCCTTGAAATGGGCGATGGCCTCGCGGAAACGGCCTCGCTGCAATGTTTCTTGGGCGGAGCTTTCCAGGGCGTCGGACGAGAGAGAGGCGGGGCCCGGCTTGTTGCGCGCCGAACGCTTGTTTCGTTTCTTGGACATGCTCTGGCCATGGAGACAGGTTGATGATGCGCCACCAGGGCTTTGGGCGCGTTGACCCCGGCACGCTATGCGACAGCCGCGCCAGTGGCGGGCCGATGGTGATAGGTAGCTTTAGGTGCGACTATAACGTGTCCGACGCTGGTGGTGAAACTGGGCACCTATCCATGGGTGGAGCACCGCGCGCCCCCGCCAACTGTTGCTCATGAGTCATGCTCCTCGTTGTCGACGGTGTGGATGACGTCGAAGCCCTCGAACGTCGGCGGCCAATTGCCGAGGTGCTCGCCTGAGGGCCGCTGCCATCTTGACGCGCGTCACGTGACGCATTACATTGCTGGGATGATCAAGTCCTTCGCCGACAAGCGCACCCATGAGCTGTATGCCAAGGGACAGTCAAGACGGTTTCCAGCCGATGTAGCAGCCAGGGCCGCTCGAAAACTCGAGTATATCCACCTGGCCATGCGGCTGCGCGATCTGGAAGTGCCACCCGGTAACCGGCTGCATGCGTTGTTCGGCGATAGAGCGGGGCAATATGCGATATCGATCAATGCCCAGTGGCGTATCTGTTTTCGCTTTGAAGACGGTGATGTATAGAGCGACAATCAAGATGAGAGTCACGCGACAATCAAGATGAGAAAGCCGAGACCTTCGGTTGTCGACGTCGGGAGGGCGTAGCCCGAGCGACGTCGACGAGGGAAG